>DASYRS010000530.1:0-7765 GCA_036004205.1 Dongiaceae bacterium | reverse complement strand
CACGCGATCGAGCTGACGCCGCAATCGGGCGCCTATTTCGCCAACCGCGCCACCGCGCGGCTGATCGACGGCGACGAGCGCAGCGCGGTCGAGGATTTCCGCAAGGCGGTCGCGTTCGATCCCGAAGAGCCGTTCGTGCATCTGCTGCTGTTCATCGCGCAGACCCGCGCCGGCAACAAGGAAGCGGCGCAGAGCGCGCTCGCGACCTACGCCGAAAACCATCCGAAGCAGGATTGGCCGCGGCCGATCGTCGACCTGTTCCTCGGCCGCGGCAGCACCGAGGCGGTCGAGAAGGCCGCCAAGATCGCCGCCCAGCAGAAGGACGCGGCGGGCCAGCGCTTCGATGCCGATTTCTACATCGGTCAATGGGCGCTGCTGTCGGGCGACGAAGCGGCGGCGACCTTGCGCCTCAAATCGGTCTATGACAGCCGCATGCGCGAGTATCTCGAGTTCGACATCGCGCGCGCCGATCTCAACTCCCTCGGCACCCTCGCCAACTCCCCCACCCGCATCCCCACCGACCGCCCGCACCAGAACGTCCAGACGGGGAGCAAGAGGTAGGCGTCGAAAGTCAGAAGTCGGATTGGAGCGAGTGTGTGTCTCGACCTCGACATGCGCTCGAGGTTTCTGACTTCTGATTTCCGACTTCTGCCTACCCCTCCTCGAACCCCTTCAGCACATTCACCGCGTTGATGCCGAGCGCGTCCACCGCGTAGCCGCCTTCGAGTACGAACAGGGTCGGCAGGTCGCAGCTCGCGATCTTCTCGCCCATTCTCAAGTAGTCCTCGTGCTGCAGCTTGAAGCGCGAAATGGGATCCAGCTCGAAGGTGTCGAGGCCGAGGGAGACCACCAGCACCTCGGCGCCGTGCGCGATGACGCGCTTCACCGCCGCGTCCATCACCAGCTCGTATTCCGGCCATTCGGTGCCCCACGGCAAAGGCAAATTGAGGTGATAGCCTTCGCCGGCGCCCGCGCCGCGCTCGTCCGCATGCCCGAGGAAATAGGGAAACTCCTGCTTCGGGTCGGCGTGGATCGAGATCGCCAGCACGTCGGCGCGCTCATAGAAGATCTGCTGCGTGCCGTTGCCGTGATGGTAGTCGACATCGAGGATGGCGACGCGCTTGGCCCCGGCATCGCGGAACGCCTGGGCCGCGATCGCCGCATTGTTGAGGAAACAATAGCCGCCGTAGAAATCGCTGCCGGCGTGATGTCCCGGCGGCCGGCACAAAGCGAACACCGCGCGCTCGCCGGTCGCCACCAGGCGCTGCCCGGTCAAGGCGACCTGTGCCGAGGCATGGGCCGCGCGCCAGGTGCCCGCGACGATCGGCGTGCCGGCATCGAAGCCGTAATAGCCGAGCTTGCCGTCGATCGAATCCGGCACGCGCCGCGCGCGGCCAACCCCCATTGAGCTCGCCGGCAGCAGGCCCGGCACCGGCCAGACATGGGGCAGCGCGTCGAAATTGCGGCCCGAGCGCACCCAATCGCGCCAGCAGTCGCGCAGGAACTCCACCAGCCCGCGGTCGTGGACGGCGAGGATGGGATCAAGGCCGAAATCGCGCGGCCCCACCACCTCACCCAGTTTTTCGGATCTGACGCGCTCCAGCACGATCTCGGCGCGGCGGGGAATCTCGTGCGGCCTCACCACCTTGCCTTCGAACAGCTCGACATTGCCGTCCTGGTGGCGGTGTTCCTCGCTATAGACCGTGTGCATGGGCCGCGCCTCTCTGGTCCCCTGTGATGATGCCAACTTCGCCCAATCCGGCGACTCGGTCAAAGGGACAGCGCCGCGGCAGCGCGCGCAACGCCGCGGTGCGGCCCGGCATCCGCCAGGCCGCTTCCTCTCAGATGAACGAGAACCCCGGCCGGCGCAGCAATTGCGCCGGGTCCACGCCCCTTACTGGGTGGTGGTGGTGCCGCCCGTGGTGCCGCCTTCGGCCGGTGCGGGGGCCGGTGCAGGCGCAGGCGCTTCCGTCGTGGTGCCCGCCGCCGGCGTCTCGGTCGCCATTTCCGTCTTCTTGCCGAAGGCGAAATACAGCACCGCGATGACGACGATCACCACGATCACGCCAACCACCCACTTGGTATTGCTGGACATTCCTTCCCTCCATGGTTTGAGCGGCTTGGTTGCGCAGCTATAACGCCTGCGCCCGGAATTGGTTGCTGCAAAGGTTGCCGCAAAATGCTTGCGGGGCCGGGACGAGGCTTGCATGGCTGGCATGCAGGCGGGCGGCTGGCAGCCGACTTAAGGCCCCTCTAGGATGCGGGAATTGCCGGTCGAGAGGCCGGTCTCCCCGCCGCGTCCCACTCGAACTGCGCTGTTCCCGCCGTGACCGTGTCTGCCGCCTTGAAAACAGCCCCGACAGTCCTGCGCCAGGACCGGCCGATCTTCGGCATCGCCCTCATCAACCTCGCGGTCGTGGTCTTCACCGGCATGGATGCCGTGATCAAGGGCGTGTCGGAAACCTTCCCGACCGGCGAGCTGGTGTTCTTCCGCAACCTGTTCGCGTTCGCGCCGATCATCGCCTTCATGATGCATCAAGGCGGGGTCCAGCTGCGCACGCGCCATCTCGGCGGGCATTTGATGCGCGGGCTGTTCGGCGTGTCGGCGATGTATTGCTATTTCCTGTCGTACAAGCTGCTGCCTTTGTCCGACGCCATCGCCCTCGGCCTGTCGGGGCCGATCTTCCTCACCATCCTGTCGATCCCGTTCCTGGGCGAGCATGTCGGCATGCGACGCTGGTCGGCCTGCATCGTCGGCTTCATCGGCGTGCTTATCATGACCAGACCAACGCTGTTGTTCGGGGCCGCCGGCGTGTGGCAGGCGGCGGCGCTGGTGCCGTTGCTGGCCGCGGTGTTCTATGCCCTCGCCATGATCTCGATCCGCCGCCTGACCAGCACCGAGGGCAGCGGCACCATCGTGTTCTACTTCACCTTGTTCGCGACCATCGCCGGCCTTTCGACCGCGCCGCTTGGGCTCATCGACCCGGAGCTCGCCTGGGTGTGGCCATCGCCCACCGAGTGGCTGATCGTCATGGCGATCGGCCTGATGGGCGGCAGCGCACAGATTCTCCTCACCATCGCCTATCGCTGCGCGCCGGTTTCGGTGGTGGCGCCGTTCGACTACATGGCGCTGGTCTACGGCTTCATGCTCGGCTTCGTCTTTTTCGCCGAAATCCCCGACGCGTACCTGATCGTCGGCGGCGCGACCGTGGTGGCGAGCGGCATCTACATCGTGCACCGCGAAACCGTACTCGCGCGCCAGCGCCGCCGACAACAGGCCGCGCCGCCGTTGCCGGCGGATGCCTGAAACTCTTGAGGCGGGACGCTTGAGGCATCGGGGCGCCGACAATGGGTGACTTCCCCCGCTGAACCTCGCTATCTTCGCCCAGTCCCCGCGACCGGATAGTGTGCGTGATGGCGACTGCGGATTTTGCAATTGAGTCGCAGCCCGATCTGGAAGATCCCGGCCTGCGATTGCTTTATGGCTATTGGCACGCGCTGGCCGTCGCGGCGCGCGGCCTGCCGTCCTTGGCGACCTTCGATCCGCTGCACCTGCCCAAGCTGATGCCCAACATGTGGATCCTGGAGGTCGAGCCCGTGACCGGCCGGTTCCGCACGCGCCTGGCTGGCGAGAACATCAACGCGATCTATGGCCGGAGCATCGCCGGACTGTATTTCCGCGACGTGTTCGAGCCGGCGGATGCCGACATCATCGTGGCGCGCTACAGCCGGGCGCTCAGCGAGCCGGCGGTGTTCCATGCCAGCGGCTCGGTCTATGCCGCGGGCGGCGCCCTCAGCGTGGGCGAGCGGCTGGGCCTGCCGATGATGGGGCGCGACGGGCGGACCAACACGATGCTCGGCGCCACCGTCTATCGCAGCGCGTTCGACATGATCGCGCCGGTCCGGCTGTCGGACGCCCAACCCTTTTTCCACCGCATCGGCGCGGCCAACCACCGGGCACCGGAGATCGCCGGCGGATAAAAACGGTCAGGCCTTCGCGAGATCGATCCCGGCGATCTGCGCATAGAGCCGCGCGACCGAGGAATCGTCGTCGCGCCCCATGCCGGCCGCCGCCGTCATCAGGTACATCTGCAAGGCGGCCGAGGCGATCGGAACCGGGAACCTCGCGGCCCGCGCCATGTCCTCGACGATGCCGAGATCCTTGACGAAGATCTCGATCGCGCTGCGCGGCGTGTAGTCGTTGTCGAGCACATGCTGCATGCGGTTCTCGAAGCACCAGGAATTGCCGGCCGAGGCGGTGATCACCTCGAATACCTTCTTGAGGTCCAGCCCTTGCTTCGCCGCGAAGGCCATGGCTTCGCTGGCGACCGCGATGTGAACGCCGGCCAGCAGCTGGTTGATCATCTTGAAGGCCGCGCCCTTGCCGGCTTCCTCTCCCAGCTCGTAGATCTTCGCGGCCATCGCCTCCAGCGCGCCGCGCGCCCTGGAGAAGGCGGCCGGGCTGCCGGAGGCCAGGATGGTCAGCGCGCCATCCGCCGCCCGAATTGCGCCGCCGCTGATCGGCGCATCGAGGTAATGCCGGCCGGTCGCCTCGAGCCGCGCAGCGAGGGTGCGCGCGGCGTCCGGCGACATGGTGGCGGAGGAGATGAAGACGCCGCCCTTGGCCAGCGTCGCCGCCACGCCATCCTCGCCGAACAGGATCGCCTCGGTCTGCGCCGCGTTCACCACCACCGAGACGACGATGTCCGCCTGTTTCGCCGCCTCCGCCGGGCTGGCCGCGCCCGCGCCGCCTTCGGCGACGAAGCGCGCGACCGCCGCCGCGCTGACATCGCAGCCGGTCACCTGGAAGCCGGCGCGCTTCAGCGATTGCGCCATGCCGAATCCCATCGAGCCGAGGCCGATCACCGCGACGCGTTGCGTTGCCATGGACATGATCCTCCGGACGCCAAGCCAGCATCAGAGGCATAGAGCCGGCTTTAGAAAGAGTCCAGGTCGCAGCCCAGCGCGAAGCGCGCATGAAGGGTGCGCGAGGCGGGTGCGAAGATCGTGACTCGCGCGCGCAAACGACGCTATCCTGACGGCATTTCACGCGACCGGGGTGGCGCGTCATGGCATTTTCGGGTTTTGAGATTGAGAACCCGCCCGCGCTGGCGGATGGACGTTTGCGATCGCTCTACGATTATTGGCACGCGCTCGGGATGGCGGCGGGCGGGCTGCCGTCGGTCCAGGCGTTCGATCCGCTGCATCTGCCGAAGCTGCTGCCGAATCTCTGGATCATGGAAGTGGCGCCCGATACCCATCGCTTCCGCATGCGCCTTGCCGGCGAGAACATCAACGCGATCTATCGCCGCAATATCGGCGGACAGTATTTCAGCGACGTGTTCGAGGCATCGGAGGTCGACGTGCTGATCGCGCGCTACACCCGCGCGCTGAATGAACCTTCAATCTTTCGCGCGGTCGGCGCGGTCTATTCCGCCGCCGGCCGCTTCTCGGAAGGAGAGCGCCTGGCCTTGCCGATGCTGGGGCGCAGCGGCGTCACCGACACCATGCTCGGCATCACCGTCTATGACGACCGCTTGGTCGAGGCGAGCGCGATCCATGTCATGGGCGGCGCGCCGAGCTTCTATCCCGTTCGCGCCGCCAATCACCGCCCGCCGGAAATCGTCGGCGGCTAGCGTTGGTGCCGCCGGATCCCGGCACCCTCGGCGGCGGCGACGATATCGCCGATGAACTTCCGGACGAACGCGTCGACCATCGAGGGCGCGTCCGCGATCGCCATCGCAAAGGCGCCGCGGCCGCCGATCACCTGTTGCCGGTAATAGTCGACCATGGCGGGATCGTCGCCGAGAACCAGCCCGTTGATCGTGCCGCCGCGTTCGACGAAGCGGTCGCGCGCCGCGCCGGCATCCTCGCCGACATTGTCATCGCCGTTGCCCACGATGTTGATGATCGCGCGGTCGGCCGCGAACGGCGCGTCGCGCAGCATTTCGCCTGCGTGGTCGATCGCTTCGGACAGGTCGGTGAACCGGCCGACATACCATTCGACTTGCTCCCGGCCTTCGAGCTCGACATTGACCAGCCGGCGCGCTTCGATCGAACGGGAGGCCGCCAGCGCATCCTCGGCCGATTCGATCGCCATCCAGGACACGACCTGGGGAAACCGCCCGTGATGCCACGCGAAGACCGCGAAGCCGATCTTGTGGTGCCCGCCTCGCTGGATCGCCTTGAGTACGCGGGGGTCCCGGATCGCCCCCGCCATGCCGGCGAGCTCCAGCTCGATTTCGTCCAGGTCGATCGAATTCGAAATGTCCAGGCCGGTGATGATGTTCGCGTCCGTGACGGCGATCTCGGCAAAGGCACCGCCACCGGTGAGAAGCGCGCAAGCGAGCGCGAGTAGGCCTGCTCCGACACATCGTTTCATGTCCGGCTCCATAATTTGCATCCAGGCGATACGGTCGTTCGTTAACGCGCACACAGGATTCTTGTCAGGATTCCTGTCCGGCGCCGCCCTAGACTCGCAAAGCAGCAGACAACGCCGACGCGAAAACCGCGTGAACCCGCCGTCAGCCTGAATTGCTGGATGCGTGAATAGCGCGTAAGATTCGCCCCGACGTAGGGCGTCACTCAAGAAATGGATACGCTGTCTCCATCGCCAGTGTGCGTGCGCGTGCTGGGGGGCTTCGAGCTCAGCGGCGCGGGCGCCGATCTATCGCTATCCGGCAAGAAGCTCCGAGCCCTGGTCGCTCTCCTGGCGTTGCCGCCCAGCCTCGGCTGGTCGCGCGAGCAATTGACTGCGCTGCTGTGGGGCGACCGGGATGAAGAGCTGGCGCGCGGCAGCTTGCGGCAGGCGCTGGCCGAACTGCGGCGTCTCCTCGGCGACGCTGCGCTGGTGACGGACCGGGAGACGGTCGCGTTCGACCCAGCCCATGTCACGATCGATGCCGTGGAGTTCGGGGCGCTCAGCGCCGCCAGCCAATGGGACAGGGCCGCTGCGCTTTATTGCGGCGATCTGCTGGCCGGCGTCAGTCTGCCCGATGGCGGCTTCGCCGACTGGCTCCTGGTGGAGCGGACGCGGCTGCATGATCTTGCCGTCCGCGTGTTGAGCCGGGTGGTGGGGACGCAATCCGGTGACGACGCGATCGCGACGGCGCTGCGACTGCAGGACCTGGATCCCGATCGCGAAGAAACCTATCGCACGCTGATGCGGCTCTATGCGGCCAAAGGCGACCGGTCGCAGGCGCTGCGTCAGTACCAGCTTTGCCGCGACCGGCTGCAGCGCGAGCTTGGCGTCAAGCCCGAGCCGGAGACGGAACGCCTGTTTCAGCAGATTCGGTCTCCGGTCGCGACCGATCCGCGGCCGTCGCCGCATGAGATTCCGCGGGCTGAACCGCTATCACCGAGCGGCGCGGTTCTGCCGGGCTCGCCTCCTGGCATCGAATCGCGGCGGTCACGGCGTTGGTGGGCCGCGGCCGGACTGGCGATTGTTCTCTTAGGTGGCATCGCGTTGGCGGCCTGGCTGCATCCATGGCAACCATCGTCGCATGCAGGTGCCGCATCGCCGGCATCGGGGCCGCCCTCGATCGCCGTGCTGCCCTTCGAGAACATGAGCGACGATCCTCAGCAGGTTTACTTCGCCGAAGGCATCGCGGAGGATCTGATGACGGATCTTGCGCGCGTGAGAGGCTTGGCGGTGATCGCGCGCAATTCGTCCTCTGGCTATCGCGGTAAGGACGTCGACGTCCGCGAGATGGCACGCGATCTGGGCGTCCGCTACGTGATCGAAGGCAGCGTGCGGCGGGCCGGC
>DASYRS010000529.1:0-8386 GCA_036004205.1 Dongiaceae bacterium | reverse complement strand
GCGACCACTACCTCGATGACGTAGGCGTTAGGCGCTCCGTCGACCCGAGAGCCGACGATCTGGTGAGACGGTTGCGCGTCGGCGGATAGCCCAAAGGACGCATCGCATTCAGGCATGACGCAGCTCAACAGCATTCGCCGGTCTGCGATGCGCCAGCTATACCTCTGAAGCCGACTTCTCCTGCTCGGTACCACCTCGCTAATGACCGCTTTGTGCCGCCATCGTTCACACGCGGCATCACGCCCAGGCAGGCGTCAAATCGAGCGCCAGACGTGCTAATTCGCCGCCGCTGCGTGTCCCGTCGGGTCGAGCGGCAGGGTGCAGACGACGCGGCGGTAGCCGAGGCCGATCTCGGTCTCGACCCGCCCGCCATGCAGCTCGACCAACGTGCGCACCAGCGCGATGCCGAGGCCGCTGGTGACATCGCGGCCCGATCCGGCCGACCCGCCGATCTCCGCCGGCAGGGTGCCGCTTTCCATCATGCTGCTCTCGCCCGCCGGGCCGCTGCTGACCTCGACCGCGAGGGCGAGCTGCAGCGGCTGGCGCTTGGCGCGCAAGGTGACGGTGCCGCCATAGGGCGCGGCGGAGAGCGCGTTGGAGAGCAGGTTGGACAAGGCCTGCTTCAGGCGCTGCTGGTCGCCCACGATCTCGCCCAGCTCGCTGGCGGCATCGAGGCTGAGCGCGACCGAGCGCATGCGTGCGCGCTGCTGGAACAAGCGTTCGCTCGCCTCCAGCATGTCCTTCACGTCGATCGGCTTCAGGTCGAGCTTGATATAGCCGGCCTCGATGGCGGCGACGTCGATGACGTCGGAGATCAGCAGCAGCAGCGCCTGCGCCGCGTCCAGGATGCCGTGGCTGTATTCCTGCTGCTTCTCGTTCAGCGCGCCGAAATATTGCCGCGACAGCAATTCGGCATAGCCGATGATGGCGTTGAGCGGCGTGCGGAATTCATAGCTGACGTTGGCGATGAATTCCGATTTCAGCCGGTCGGCGGCCATCAGCGCTTCGTTGCGCTCGCGCAGCGCGCGCTCCATGTTGATGCTGTCGGTCACGTCGGTGTATTTGTAGAGCCGCCCGCCGTCGGGCAGCGGAATCGCCGCGACATCGATCACCTTGCGATCGCTGCGCTCGATCCGCAGGTTGCGCAACTCGCGCTCCGCCACCTCGCTCACGATGCGCTCGCGCACGGCGGGCCAGTCCTTGCGGCCGGAGAAATATTTCGCCACCAGATCGACCACCTTGGAGACATGCGGCTGGTTCGCGAGTTCGTCCTCGGTCAGCGACCACATGCGCGTGAAGGCGGAATTGTGCAGCTTCAGCCTGCCGTCGCTGCCATAGACCGCGATGCCCTCGTAGAGGTGGTCGATGGTCTCGCGCTGCACTTCGATGAGGGTGTTGTAGCTGGCTTCCAGCGCCAGGCGGTCGGTCACGTCCTCGTAGGTGAGGATCACGCCGCCCATCGGGTGCGGGGTCGCCACCATGCGGAAGGTGCGGCCCTTGGGCGTGTGCATCAGCTCCTCGAACGGGCTGATGATGGACATGATGTGGCGGGCGAATTCCTGCTTGTAGTTGCGGAAATCCGCCTGCTCGGTGATCTGCCGCCGCTCGCGCAGGGTATCCAACACCTCGTCGATGGTCGGCTCGGATTGGAGGAACTGCGCGTCCATCTCGAACAAATCGCGATAGGCGCCGTTGAAGAACTTGACGCGCTTGTCCGGGCCGAAGATCACGATGCCGGTGCCGAGGCTCTGCAGCACGTCGTCATGCGCCGCGATGTGGCGCGCCAGCTCCGAATGCGTGTCTTCCAGCGCCGTCTGATCCAGGGCATAGCCGATCAGCGCGCCGGTCGGCAGCGGCGCCTCGTTGAAGTCGAACAGCCGGCGCTTGCCGCCCACCACCTGCTGCTGGCTTTCCGACTGCACCATGCCGAGCTTTTGCGCGCGGGCGGCGAGGGCGCGCGCCGCGCTGTTGATGTCGCGGCCCGAGCGCGCCGCCTCGCCCGGCGGCAAATCGAGCAGGCGGTGGAAGGCCTGGTTGCCGTAGGTGATGGCGAGGGATTCATCGCGGCACCAGATCGGCATCGGCAGCCGGTCCAGCAGCTCCATGAAGCCGCGCACCGCCGCCTTGGAATCCTCGACGATGGCCATGGTCTCGGTCACGTCGTCGATCCACAACCGGCGGGCGCCGCCGTGATCCTGGCGCTGCAGCCGCAGGCGCCGGTCGGTATGGATATGGCGCATCACGGCCTGCGCCGCGCCCTTGCCCGACAGCAAGGCCGCCCAGGTCTCCTCCGCGTTCGGTCCGTCGGTCTGCAGCAGCGTGCGCAGTTCGTCGAGCGTCGTCTGCGGCCGGTTGAGGCTGAGCAGCTCGGCCGCGCGCGCCTCCAGCTCGATGACGCCGGCGCTGGCCCATTCGATCAGGGCGAACGGTCCGCCGGCCAGCCGCTCGCGCGCCTCGATCAGCTGGCGCGAAAGGTCGCCTCGGGCATCCGCCTCGCGCCGCAATGCCAGTCTGTGGGTGATCTGCTGGGCCACCAGGATGATGACGGCGACACCGATCAGGACCGCCGCCCACACGAAATTGATGCCGGGGATGTTGGATCCGGTAAATTCCTGAACCACAACATCGGGCTGTGTTTGTGCGGCGGCGGGCGCGATCAGCCCAATCGCGGTGGCTAGCACAAGGCCGATCGCGACCGGCGCCATGCGCCGCCGATCGGCCCTCCGACTCGATGCTTCTTCCCCCCGGAACATGGGGTCGAATGTAGTCGCTGGTAGAGGTGGCGACAACTGCCGGCCCAAAAGCGAAGCGGCGCGGCCCATACGGGGACCGCGCCGCCATGTCAGTCTACCGATAGGTATCAGTAGCGGTAATGCTCCGGCTTGAACGGGCCGGCCGGCGCGACGCCGAGATATTCGGCCTGCTTCTGCGACAGCTTGGTCAGCTTGACGCCGATCTTCTCGAGATGCAGGGCGGCCACCTTCTCGTCCAGATGCTTGGGCAGCACATAGACTTGGCGGGAATACTTCTTGTGGTTCTGCCACAGCTCGATCTGCGCCAGCACCTGGTTGGTGAAGCTGGCCGACATGACGAAGCTGGGGTGGCCGGTGGCGCAGCCGAGATTGACCAGCCGTCCTTCGGCCAGCACGATCAGGCGCTTGCCGTCCGGGAACTCGACCTCGTCCACCTGCGGCTTCACATTGTGCCACTTGTAGTTCCGCAGGGACGCGATCTGGATCTCGCTGTCGAAATGGCCGATGTTGCACACGATCGCGCGGTGCTTCATCTGGCGCATGTGATCGAGCGTGATGACATCGACGTTGCCGGTGGCGGTGACGAAGATGTCGCCCAAGGGCGCCGCGTCTTCCATGGTCGTCACCTGATAGCCTTCCATCGCCGCCTGCAGCGCGCAGATCGGGTCGACTTCCGTCACCATCACGCGCGCGCCCTGGCTCCGCAGCGACGCGGCCGAGCCCTTGCCCACGTCGCCGAAGCCGGCGACCACCGCGACCTTGCCGGCCATCATCACGTCGGTCGCGCGCTTGATGCCGTCCACCAGGCTTTCGCGGCAGCCATAGAGATTGTCGAACTTCGACTTGGTGACCGAGTTGTTGACGTTGATCGCGGGCACCGCCAGCTTGTCCTTGCGCGCCATCTCATAGAGCCGCGCGACGCCGGTCGTGGTCTCCTCGCTGATGCCGCGCACCTTTTCCATCAGCTGCGGATACTTCTCGTGCATCAGCACGGTGAGGTCGCCGCCATCGTCCAGGATCATGTTGGGGTGCCAGCCGTCGGGGCCGTTCACCGTCTGCTCGATGCACCACCAGAACTCATCCTCGCTCATGCCCTTCCAGGCGAACACCGGGATGCCGGCCGCGGCAATGCCCGCGGCCGCCTGGTCCTGGGTGGAGAAGATGTTGCAGGACGACCAGCGCACTTCGGCGCCGAGGGCGATCAGCGTCTCGATCAGCACCGCGGTCTGGATCGTCATGTGGAGGCACCCGGCGATGCGGGCGCCGTTCAGGGGCTTGGCCTTGCCGAACTCGGCGCGCAGGGCCATCAGGCCCGGCATCTCGGTCTCGGCGATGTCGATTTCCTTACGCCCCCACTCGGCGAGGCTCATGTCCTTGACTTTGTAATCGGTGAAGGCGGACGCCATTCGGGTCTCCTTAGGGCTCATCTGAAAAGTTCGCCGCCTTCTACCAGCCGCGCCCCCTAGGAGCAAGTGTTGGGCAAGGCATGCAAACGCATGTCCCTACTTTGAAATCATTGGCATATTCCACAGAACCAGGAAGGAGAAAGGGGTCCAGCCCGCCACCGGCGCACCGCCGGCCCGCAAAGCCTGCCCGGTCCACTGGTTGCAGGTGTCGAACGGGGTGTATTGGCCCTCGGCGGCCAAGAAGGAGTCCCGGGGTCCATAGCCCGCCGCCACCAGGGCGGGCCTTTGCAGCGGCCAGCCGCGCAAGCTCGCGCGCACGAAGCTGGCGATGCGCTGATAATCGTCGCGCCCCACCACCCAGCTTCCGCAGGTTTC
Source organism: Dongiaceae bacterium (assembly GCA_036004205.1). GTDB lineage: Bacteria > Pseudomonadota > Alphaproteobacteria > Dongiales > Dongiaceae > Dongia_A. The sequence goes on along the minus strand of DASYRS010000529.1, from coordinate 3,852 downwards.
GCCCGGCCGCGGTTCCGGCCGGTATTCCACATGCAGCACGGTCTCGTCCCACAGCAGCGCCTTCAGCGCCGTCATCGGCCGCACGTCCGCCCAGGTCGGCGTGTTGATGTAGAAGTCTCTGCTGCCCCACCCGAAGCTGACATGGCTGAGGTTCATCCACGCGGCTTGCCGATCAGAGTACGGCAACTGCCGCCAGTCGATTCCCTCGGCCGAGACCGGCAGGACAAGGTCGGTGTGCACGCCATTGTCGCAGGCGTAGATTTTGATGCCGTCTCCCGCCGGCAATTCCAGTCGCGGCGTCAGCACCGCATAGCCGAATGCGACACCAACATAGAGCGTGGGAAGTGCGATCAACAGGCCGAGAAGGATGAGAAGAATCCGGCGCATGACTCGCACCATCGCCTCCGATTGCGCCGAAATTCAGGCGGCGAGATCAAGCAGCCCCTCATAGCGCACAAGGCGGCCGATGAACGGCAGGCGGACTTCGACGGCAAATCGTAGCGGCCATCGCGCTCTGCCTCCCACGCTTCGAGGCTTGGCGCCAAGCCCCGCGGGACGGTGAGGTCGAGGATCGTCACCCGCTCCAGCACATAGCGCAAGCGATGGCCTCGCGCCTCCAGCCGCAGATGCAGCCGAAACGGCCCGAGCGATTCAATGAGGCGGCCGCGCGCGAGCCTGAAGCAGGACTGAAACCACCGCGCGCCGAACCGCCGGTTCCAGATCATGCGGTCTGGCAGATGCTCGCCTTCCACCGACATCGCGACCTGGTCCGCTGCCGCCGGCAGGTTCATGAAATTGGCCAGGATGTTCGCAAGCCACCCGCCGCGTGTGACGCGCACATGGCCGCCGAGGCGTATCGTGCCGACATGCGCGCGCCGCACGGTGTTGGGCAGCCGATCGAAACCGTCGCTCAGGCATGCCTGGAACGCGTTCGCGCCTTCATGGGTCAGGTCATGCGGCATCGCAATGTCTAGCGCATTCCGCGTTCGCACGAGCGCGAGCGAGAGCGATGTCCGGATTCTGTTCCATGCCTCAGGGACTCCGGTAAGAAATCGTAAACCGGATTGGGTCCAGGTTGGTCGGCGCGCCGATTGCGCAGTGAGGGACCGAGTTGACCAATGACCGACAAGATTGTCCAGGCAATCTACGAATCCGCTGCCGACGACATTGTCTTCGTTCGAACATTCCCGCCCGGCAAGAGCGGAAAAGCGTCAAGTTATTTCGGCGGATTGCCGCGGCTGCCTGAAGGGTTCGATTGGCCATACTCGGAATACATCGGAAAGCACGTCAGCTTCCTGGCGCAGATCGATCTGGCCGGTCTGCCGGCGATCCAATGGCGATCTCGGCTGCCGGCGGAAGGCACCTTGTTCTTCTTCGCCAATACCGCGTTTGATCGATACGAGCCGAAGAACGACAAGTGGGGCCACGTCCTGTTTGCGCCGCATGCGTGCATCGATCTCGAAGAGCGGCAGGCACCGTCCGACCTCATGCCGATTCATGGCGGCTCGATTGCCTTCATTGTGAAGTGGCTCGCGCATGGCCACCGCGGTTCTCCGGCCGCGCCGCATCTCTTTCCATACTGGCCGGTAGAAGCGAGGATCGTCCGGACATTGTCGACCCTGACGCCGACACAAGAGATCCGGGAGGTGCGCGAGGAGGAGGAAAGGCGGATTCTCGATGAAGCGTTCGGCAAGCCGATTCCAAAGCACTTCATCGGGCACTACTATGCCGCGCCCGATGGTGGTCCATCGCGGCTGGGGCCGCTTCCCCCGCCGGGCTATCCCTTGAAGCCGATCGTTTATGGCGAGCCGTGGCTGCCGGACGAAGGCTGGCCGTATGCGTGGGTCTTCGCGGCCATCTTCTGCGCGCAGCTGGAAAACAATATTCACCACTACCTCAGGCAGCCGGAACCCTTCGAGGAGCGTGCCCGCTCCTGGCGAAACAGAGCGGAGACCGCGGGGCTGTTCACGCCGATGCCGGCTTCGGCGCGCCACGAGTTTCGGAATTGGATCCGGTCGATTCCCCTGGGCCGCGTGCCGCCAAGCCCGAGGGGGGAGCACCTTGGGCCGTCTTACGCGTATGGATGGATCCGGGAAAGCCTGTCCTCGGGCATTGACGCCTGCCTCGGCTATGCGCGAGATGCCAGAGATCTTTTCCCGGCGGAAATGCTGCCTCTGATCGAGGACAGGCATCGCCCATATCGGGGCGACGATGCAAACCATCGATTCGTCAGGCACCAGCTGCTGGGCGCGCCGCGCGCCGTTCAGTCCGCGGTGGAGGAATACGGCGCGACGCACATCCTGCTCGCGCAGTTCGACCACGATCCGGGCTGCCTCTGGCACTGGGGCGACACGGGCGTGCTGCAATTCTGGATCACACGACAGGACCTGGCCGCCTTGAGGTTCGATCGTGCGATCATGACCATGGAAGGCGGCTGAAGCGGTCCGGCATGGTGTAGCCTTCGCCGCCCTGATCTAACCAACCAACGATCGGCTCATCTTTGGCATCACGTCGCCAGCGCGTTGAAATCGTCCAGCAGCATGGCGATGCGGCCTGAGTCCCACTGGTCCATCACCTGGCGTGCGAATCTTGCCGAGGCGAGGTAGTCGAGGCCGCGGATGCGGTGCTTGACGCGGGGCAGGGCGGTCGCGGCCATGCTGAGCTCGTTGATGCCAAGCCCCAGCAGCAGCGGCGCGAATCTGGCATCGCCGGCGATCTCGCCGCAGACGCTGACCGGGATGCGGGCGCGCAAGGCCGCCTCGGTCGAGAACTGGATCAGGCGCAGCACCGCCGGGTGCAGCGGGTTATAGAGATGCGCGACCTGCTCCTCCGCCCGGTCGATCGCGAGGGTATACATGGTGAGGTCGTTGGAGCCGATGGCGAAGAAGTCGGCGACCTGGGTCAGCGCGTCGGCGGCAAGGGCCGCGCCCGGCACCTCGATCATGACGCCGAGCGGCGGCAGCGGATCCGGCAGCTTCTGTCCGCGCCGCTTCAGCCGCCGCGCCACCTGCACCAAGGCCTCGCGCACCTGCTTCACTTCCGAGACCGAGGAGATCATGGGCAACAGGATGCGCACCGGCCCATGCACGCCGGCGCGCAGGATCGCCGCCAACTGGTCGTCCAGCAGGTCGCGCCGCTTGAGGCTGAGGCGGATGGCTCTGAGGCCGAGCGCCGGATTGGCGGAATCGCCCAGATGCTCGCGCAAGCTGGGCGCCAGCTTCTCGCCGCCGACGTCGAGCGTGCGGATGGTGACCGGCTGGCCTTCCATCGTTTCGACGATCTGGCGCAGTGCCTGATACTGCTCCTCTTCGCCCGGCACGTCCTCGCGGTTCATGAACAGGAACTCGGTGCGCAGCAGCCCGACGCCTTCCGCGCCGGCATGCATCGCCATCTCGGCCTCGCGCGGCAGCTCCACGTTGGCAAGCAGCCCGACGCGCTGCCCGTCGCGCGTGACCGACGGCAGCTTGCGCAGGCGGCTGAGCTGCCGCTCGTCGCGCTCCAGCTCTTCCAGCCGGCGCTGATATTCCGCGACGGTCGCCGGCGTCGGATTGACGATCACCCGCCCGGCGCCGCCATCGACGATGATCTCCTGCCCGGTGCGCGCGAAGCCCAGCAGGTCCGGGATGCCGAGGACCGCCGGCAAACCGAGCGAGCGCGCCATGATGGCGGTGTGGCCTTCCTTGCCGCCCAGCACGGTCGCGAACCCTTCGATGGTCTTGGGGTCGAGCAGCGCGGTATCGGCCGGCGACAGCTCCTCCGCCACCACGATCGAGCCCGCGGGCAGGTTCTTGAACGCTTCGTACGCCGTCTGCGTCAGGTTGCGCAGGATGCGGTTGCCGACCTCGCGCACGT
>DASYRS010000528.1:0-5991 GCA_036004205.1 Dongiaceae bacterium | reverse complement strand
GTGATCTTGTCCACCGGGATCTTGGTGCGCTGCGCCGCCTTGCGGATCGATTCCGGGTTCGGACCGTCATAGATGCAGAAGCTCTTCGTGCGATCCGGCGTGAAGTACGAGTGAACCCACGTAACGCCCTCCTGGGCGTTCTCCGAAACGACGTTGAGGCAGACCTGGGCACCTTCCTTGTTCTGCGTGAGCCCGAGCCCGTCGGGGAACGTGCGTTCTACGAGGTAGCGTGGCATGTGGCTGTCCTTTCCGTTGACAGTTGAGTGGTTTCTTTCCAACGGGATCACCGATGGATGTAGCGCTCCCAGGTCGGTTGCCCGTAACCCGGACCAGTCAGTCCGACGTCGGCGAGCAAATGATCCGACAAGCTGTCGAGCGCTGGCTTGCGCACGCGCGATCCGGGCCGCAGCTTCCTCCAGAAGCCGAACATCAGCTCCAGAAAGGCTGGCGGTCGCACGCCGCTTTCGCCGGTACGCATCGCAGGTCCCGTAGGGTCCACGTCGTCTCTCCTGGTCTCCCATTGGTCACCCGCGCAGCCACCTTGAAATGCGCCAGATGCCGGCGCGCCAAAAGCCAGGAAAATGACATTGAAGGATGGCGATCGTGCCAAGGCGCCGCCGAATGCCACGCATCGCCAAGACGTGCTCGCTTGCGGCTGGTCCACCACCCGCTTTCCAAATATTTCACACAATTCGTCCGGACAATCAGGCGACCCGGCTAAAAGTGACATTCAAGGGTGGTGATCGTGCCAAGACGCGAAACGTGCTAGAAGATGTAATTTCCCTCAGCGATAATTGTGGGACCTCTGATCATAACTGCGGTGCTTACCATGTTGGATGTGACTATAGTCTTGGTGAATGATGGCTACGCGTCGACTTCCATCGGACCCATGGAAGTGTTCTATGCCGCCGGCCGAATGTGGAACGTGTTGGACGGCCACGGAGCGGAGCCGAAGTTCCGCATTTCGGTCGCCTCGATCGACGGCGCGCCGGTGACCAGCGCATACGGCCTCAGCATTTCGGCGCAGACCTCGATCGACGCCATCGACCGCGCGGACCTCATCCTGGTCTCGGCTTCGAGCCTCGATCCCGCCTCGTGGCTGCAGAAGCCGGTCGAACTCGCGCCCTGGCTGCGCAAATGGCACAAGCGCGGCGCCATGATCGGCGGCTTGTGCACGGGCGTTGCCTTCCTGGCCGAAGCCGGATTGCTCGACGGGCGGCGCGCGACCACCCATTGGGGCGTGGCGCGCAACTTCCAGCGGCTCTATCCGAAGGTCGATTGGCATCCGGAGGTGCTGATCACGGAAGACAGCGGGCTGTTCTGCAGCGGCGGGGTGTATGCCTCGGTCGACCTCAGCCTCTATCTGGTCGAGAAGCTGTGCGGCCATCAGACCGCGGTCGAATGCTCCAAGTCCCTGCTGATCAACATGCCGCGGTTCTATCAGGCCGGCTATTCGATCCTGCCCATATCGCGGCCACATGCCGACCAGAAGATCCGCCAGGTCGAGGAATACCTGCAGGCCAATTTCAACAAGGGACTGTCGATCGACGAGCTGGCGCGCCATGCCGGGATGAGCCGCCGCAACTTCCTCCGGCGCTTCAAGGCCGCGACCGGCGCCATGCCGGGTGCCTATCTGCAGATGTTCCGCGTCTCCGCGGCGCGCCAGATGCTGGAGGAGAGCGTGACCTCGGTGCAGCGTGTCGGCTCGGCGGTCGGCTACGACAACGTCACCTTTTTCCGCCAGGTGTTCCGCCGCTATACCGGCGTCACGCCCGCCGAATACCGCAGCGACTTCAAGCCGGTCCCGATCGCCGGTGCCGGCAACGAGAACGAGGCGGAAGAGCCGGGCCTCAGCATCGCGGTGTAGCGAAGCGACCCGGGCGGGACGGCGCCTAACCGGCTAGTTGCGGTCCGACGGGATGGGAATCGGCGCGAGGCGGGCGCCGACCGAGGCGAGCAGGAGCTCGTAGGCACGGTCGACGATCTCGTCCAGCGAGATGGTCCGCGCGAACATCGCCTTGGCTTGCGCCAGGAACTCGTCGCGGCTCGGCACCTGCGGCAGATGCAGCGTCGTCAGCGCTTCGCTCGTGCGCTCGCGGGCACGGGCGAGGCTGTCCTGCAAGGCAGACAAAGCGGGGCCGTGCAGCGCCGATGCGATGGCGAGCGCGATGCGCTCGGAATTGAAATGCGCCGCAAGCTGTTCGGCCGCGCGATTGACGATGCGCGCGCCGAGGCGCTGCTCGTTGCGCAGCACATGCTCGGGCGGAATCTTCATATCCCAGATCAGGCCCGCCCAGGACATCGCCTTGAGGACATAGTAGGCCGGGTCGATCTCCCACCACCTGAAGCCCTGCCGGACGCTGCTCTGGTAGGCGTGGTGGTTGTTGTGCCAGCCTTCGCCCAGCGCAAAGATCGCGAGGAACCAGTTGTTGCGGGAATCATCGCCCGTCACATAGCGCTTGCCGCCATGCACGTGCGCGAGCGAATTGATGCAGAAGGTCGCGTGATAGACCAGCACCGTGCTCCACAGGAACCCGACCACCAGGCCGGACCATCCCGCGACCGCAAAGCACAAGAGCGCGAGGACGATCGCCGGCAGCAGCTCCAGTCGCTTCAACCACATCAACTCGGGCCAGCGCGTCAGGTCGGCGACCTTGGTCAGATCGGCCTGGTCGTGCTTGCGGTCGAAGATCCATCCGAAATGGCTGTAGACGAAGCCCTTGTGGCGGGGCGAATGCACATCGTCTTCGGTGTCGGAATGCAGGTGATGGTGGCGATGCTTCGCCGCCCACCACAGGACGCTCTTCTGCGCGCTGCTCTGAGCCACGACCGCGAGCACGAACTGGAATGCCCGGCTGGTCGAGAAGGCGCGGTGCGAGAAATAGCGGTGGTAACCGGCTCCGATCGCAAACATGCGCAGGAGATAGAGCGCCGCGCAAATGGCGAGTGCGGACCAGGTGACGCCGGACCAGATCGCTGCGATGCAGCCAAGGTGCACGAGCACGAAAGGGATAGCGGACGGATACATGATGTCGGCATGTTGGCCGCCTGTAACGGAGAGCATCTCAGCTGTCTTTCTTCGCCGTTTTCCTGGTCTTCTTCGGCGCTTCGCCGCCGGCTTTGCTGGCCAGGCGGAGTGCCCGAAGGCGTTCGGTGTTGGCGAGGACGGCGCGCTTCTCGGCCTCGTATTCCTGCATCGCCAGCTCCGCGTCGCGTGCGCGCTCTTCCTTCATCGCGGCCTGGGCCGCCCGATCCGGTCGTGGCTTAGCGGCTCCTCCGGGTGGTTCCCCGGCCGGGCGTCCCGGGGGCAAAGACTGGCGGCGCCGCATGATCATGGGATCCATTCCTTGAAAAATGTTCAACAGCAAGAACCCCGCGCCTGGAGGACCAGACGCGGGGCTCGAAACCATAGCCTTGCCAGTACATCCGTGGTCAAAGCTGGATGGCCGTTTAGGCGGCTTTCAGGTTTTCCGCCGAAGACTTGCCGGTCTTGCGATCGGCCACGATCTCGTAGGAGACCTTCTGACCCTCGCTGAGAGAGCTCATACCCGCGCGTTCGACCGCGCTGATGTGAACGAAGACGTCCTTGCTGCCATCGCTCGGCTGAATGAAGCCGAAGCCCTTTTGGCTGTTAAACCACTTTACGGTGCCTGTGCTCATAGGATTATCCTTTAGTCATGTATAGTTAGGCTGTGTAATTGACACAGCTGGTCAAGTCGAGATCTGGGGAGAAAGTCGTCAGTCAGGCGCGCTGTAAGCGGCGAGGCCAAGGCGATCGGCCGAAACTCGATGGCATATACATAGCGATTACACCCTCATTCCGCAAGGGCATGTCGCGACATAAGCCGATCCATCTAGTCGAGCGCCGCATGGAGGGCTGTGCCGCTCGAATATGGGCGCCTCGTCAGGCCGAGCCCTTGAGCGCGGCGGCGGTCAGGGCACCGAGGCTCTGCTGCTGATTGCCGTGCGCATCGAAGTTGCCGGGGTCGAGCCAGGTCTCGTACGCGGCCTTCAGCGCCGGCCATTCATGGTCGATGATCGCGAACCAGGCGGTGTCGCGATTGCGGCCCTTGTAGATGGTGGCCTGGCGGAACACGCCTTCGAAGCCGAAGCCGAAGCGGGCTGCGGCGCGGCGCGACGGTTCGTTGAGCGCATCGCATTTCCATTCGTAGCGGCGATAACCCAGCTCCTCGAACACGCGGCGCATCAGGAGATACATGGCCTCTGTCGCCGCGCGCGTGCGCTGCAGGCGCGGCGAATAGTGGATGTGGCCGGTCTCGATCACGCCGAACTTGGGATCGATGCGCAGATAGCTGGCGACCCCGACCGCTTTGCTGGTGGCGATGTCGATGATCGCGTGGAATAGCGGATCGTCGGTGAGGCAGGTCGCCTTCATCCACGCGCGGTATTCCGGCAGGGTGCCGAACGGGCCATAGGCCATGTAGGTCCAGCTGCGCCCGTCGGCATCGTCGGAGATCGCCTCGAACAGATCGGCAGCGTGGCGGTCCACGTCGACCGGCTCGATCCGGCAATAGCGCCCGGCGATGGCTGAGCGCGGCGGCGGGTTGACCGGCTTCCAGTGCGGCACCTGGTATCCGATCGGCTGGCCCAGGGAGTTCACCCGGTTGTTCATGCGTCCCCTGCGCAAGTGAGTCGCGAGCCATCATAGAGCCTTTGCCGGCGCTCGCCACCGCTTTGAAAAAAGCTGCAAAATGAATCGCTAAGCCCGGGTTTCAAAGGTTGCGCGCGAAACGGCCGCCCGGCAGACTTCGCGCATGTTGCCCAAGGCCGACAGCTATTCCGCGCTCACCGGCGATTTCCGCTGGCAGGTGCCCGCGCGCTACAATATCGGGGCCGATGTGTGCGACCGCTGGGCGGCGCTGGAGCCGGGGCGGGTGGCGCTGAGCGTCGTCGGGCCGGACAGCGCGGTACGCGATCATACCTACGGTGAACTGCGCGAACGGTCGAACCAGCTTGCCAACCTGCTGCGGGGCCTCGGGATCGGGCAGGGCGACCGCGTCGCGGTGCTGCTGCCGCAAGCGCCCGAGACGGCGATCGGCCATATCGCGATCTATAAGCTCGGCGCCATCGCGGTGCCGCTGTTCGTGTTGTTCGGCCCGGAGGCGCTGCAATACCGGTTGGCCAATTCCGGCGCCAGGGCCGTCCTCACCAACCGGGGCGGCGCGGCCAAGCTGGCGGAAATTCGGGGCGGTCTGCCCGATCTGACGCACGTGTTCTGCATCGACGGTGCCGCGCCCGGCTGCCGCGACCTGGCGGCGGCGCTGGCGGATCAGCCGGCGGAGTTCGAGCCGGTCGATACCGCGGCGGACGATCCGGCGCTCATCATCTACACCTCGGGCACCACCGGCCAGCCGAAGGGCGCGCTGCACGCTCATCGCGCGCTGCTGGGCCACCTGCCCGGCGTCGAGATGAGCCACGATCTGCTGCCGCAGCCGGGCGACCGGATCTGGACACCGGCGGATTGGGCGTGGATCGGCGGGCTGCTCGACGTTCTGCTGCCGGCGCTGCATCACGGCGTGCCGGTGGTGGCGCGCCGGTTCGAGAAGTTCACCGGCGAGGCGGCGTTCCAGCTCATCCAGGATTTCGGCATCCGCAACGCTTTCCTGCCACCGACCGCGCTCAAGATCATGCGCGCCGTGCCGGAGCCGGAGCATCGCTGGCGGCTCGCGATGCGCTCGGTCGCCAGCGGCGGCGAGACCTTGGGGGCGGAGCTGATCGAGTGGGGCAGGCGGGTGTTCGGCCTCACCATCAACGAGTTCTACGGCCAGACCGAATGCAACATGATCGTCTCATCCTGCGCCAAGGTGATGAAGGCGCGCCCCGGCATCATGGGACGCGCTGTGCCGGGACACCGGCTCGCGATCGTGGACGATGCCGGCGCCATCGTCGCGTTTGGGGCGTTGGGCAACATCGCGGTCAAACGGCCAGATCCGGTGATGTTCCTGGAATACTGGCGCAACCCGGCGGCGA
>DASYRS010000527.1:0-3884 GCA_036004205.1 Dongiaceae bacterium | reverse complement strand
AGTACGCTCGACGATAATCTCGCTCACCGCGGCGCCTCGTTGCGGTGAGACACTGTCAGGTTGCCGTCAGAAATGCGGCGCGAGTCGATTTCCGTCACGGTCTAATCACGTTCGGCCGCCTCCGCCGCCATCGCCTGCGCCGCTTCGCGCAGCGAATCGCCGGAGGGCGTGGGATCGACGCCGACGTTGGGCGGCGGCGCGTCGGGCCTGTCCGGGGCCCAGCGCATCAATTGCTCCGATAGCTGCCGCAAGGTCGCGCGATTGGCCTGCAGCATGTCCTCGGCCAGCAGCTTCAGCACGCGGATATTGGTGTTGCTGGCATCGTCCATATCGTCGTTGCCGACGTCGAGCCGGGCCTGAAACCGGTAGTATTGGCGCATCCCGTCCGGCGTCGGCGGCAGCAATTGCTGAAGCTGATAGTCGACCACATCGCAGATGCCGTCGCACATCATCGCGAACGTCGGCTGGGCCCAGCGCGCCGCGCCCCAATCCTTCACCTCGTCATAAGGTAGACGGCGCGTCAGCTCTCCGGTGCCGAGCGAGACCATCATGATCGAATCGTGATCGGGGAATCGATTCAGCACCTCGGTATAGGCGCACATCCCCGGGTTGTAGGCGAACAGGGCGCCGTCGACGAGCGCATAATAGTCGTGCGGTCCGTCGATGGTGATGAGCGCCGGCTCGAAATAGGTGGGCGCGGCGGTGGCGGCGCGGATCACCTGCTTCATCGGGTAGTCGTAGTACTGCTTGGCGCGCGCGTTGCTGACCTTGAAGAAGAACGGGAAGCGACGCTCGATCTCGTAGGCCGGCACGACGACGTCGCACAGCGCGTCCCTCAACCGGCATTCGCCGAAATAACCGTCGAGCACGCCTTCGATGCCGGAGCTCGGATATTTGCCGTCGGCGAGATTCCCGACCGCACGGATCTTGTGCCAGACCGAGCGCGAGAACACGCGCTTGCCCTCGACCTCGTAGAACCGGATCAGGTCGCGCGCCTTGTGCCGCGGCCGGCCGCCTTCGCCGGGGCAGGCCAGCGCCAGCGCGATCAGCCCGCCGGTCGAGGTCCCGACGATCATGTCGAACAGATCGATGATCGGCCGGTTGGTGCGGCGCTCCAGATCGGCCAGCACCATGGCGGGCAGGATGCCGCGGATGCCCCCGCCGTCGATCGCCAGCAGGCGGAACGGCCGCTTGCGCGGCGGCAGCACGCCATCGAGCCCGGCGCCATCCTCGGCGATGGCACCGCCTTTCCTGCCGAACAGCATGCGGCGCGCAAGGGATAGCGGTGCCGACGCCATTGAAATCCGACCCCTGGTTAACCCGCTTCATTCTAGCGGCAAGCCGCCGTCAATTGGTTAACAATTGCATGAACGGCGGTCGAACCGCTAGAACCATCCGACCTCGCCCGTTCGGAGACACGACCATCATGACCACTCCGGGTACTGCCGGCCCCTCCGGCCCAACAGTCGCGCGCGTCCTGCTGGAAATCGGCGCCGTCCTGATGCGGCCCAAGGACCCCTTCACCCTCACTTCCGGCCGCGCCAGCCCGGTCTATGTCGATTGCCGCAAGGTCATCGGGTTCCCGCGCGCGCGCTCCCTGATCACTCAGCACGCGGTGGAAGCGATCTGGCGCGAGATCGGCGTCGAAAGCCTGGACGTGATCGCCGGCGGCGAGACCGCGGGCATCCCCTACGCCGCCTGGATCGCCGACAAGCTCGGCCTGCCGATGGCCTATATCCGCAAGAAGCCGAAGGGCTTTGGCCGCAACGCCCGGATCGAGGGCGTCCTGCCCGAAGGCGCCCGGACGCTGCTGGTGGAGGATCTGGCGACCGACGGCGGCAGCAAGCTCAACTTCGTCAACGCCATCCGCACCGCCGGCGGCAAGGTCAGCCATGCGCTGGTGGTGTTCCATTACGGCATCTTCCCCCAGGCGCTCGACGACCTGAAAGCGCAGGGCGTCAGCCTCATCGGCCTTGCGACCTGGTGGGACGTGCTTCAGGCGGCCGGCGACCTTGGCCATCTCAGTGGCGAAGAGGCAAAGGACGTACGCTCCTTCCTCGAGAACCCGGAAGCCTGGTCCGCGGCGCATGGCGGCAAGACCGGCAAGGACTAAGCGCGCCATCATGAAAATCAAGCCATTCGGCGTCGAAATCTGGATGAACCAGTATGAGACGCAGTGCGCGTACAACCTCGCCGAAACCTGCGTTGAATCCCTGACCATCGCGCAATTGCTGGACATCGCCGGCAAGCGCGACGCCATCCTCGGCGAATTGCTGCCGCTGAAGCTCACCTATGGCGCGATCGAGGGCTCCGAGCGGCTGCGCGTAAACATCGCCTCGCTTTATACGCGGCAGAAGCCGGAGAACGCGACCATCACCCACGGCGCGATCGGCGCCAACGCGCTGGTCTACGCGACTCTGGTGGAGCCCAGCGAGCGCGTCATCTCGGTGCTGCCGACCTATCAGCAGCACTACTCCATCCCCGAGAGCCTCGGCGCAGATGTGCAGATCCACAAGCTGCGCGCGGAGAACGGCTTTCTCCCCGACCTCGACGAGATCCAGCGTCTCGTCACGCCCAACACCAAACTGATCGCCCTCACCAACCCGAACAATCCCACCGGCTCGGTGATGGACCGCGCGATGATGCAACGCGTCGCCGACCTTGCCGCGCGCGTCGGCGCCTATGTGCTGTGCGACGAAGTCTATCGCGGCGTCGACCAGGAAGGCGACGAGCTCACCGTATCGATGGCCGACCTCTACGAGCGCGGCATCAGCACCGGCAGCATGTCCAAGGCCTTCTCGCTGGCGGGATTGCGGCTGGGCTGGATCGTCGGGCCGACCGACCTGATCCACGCGGTGTCGATCCACCGCGACTACAACACCATCAGCGTCGGCATGCTGGACGATCACTTCGCCTCCATCGCGCTGGAGCATCGCGACGCGATCCTGGCGCGCAACCGCGCCATCGTGCGCACCAACCTCGCGATCCTCGACCGCTGGGTCGCGGAGGAGCCGGCGATCTCCTACGTCAAGCCGAAGGGCGGCACGGTCGCCCTGCTGAAGTACGATTTCGACATGCCGTCCAGGGATTTCTGCGTGCGCCTGCTCGAGGCGGAAGGAGTCATGTTCACTCCGGGCGGCGCCCTGGACATGGAGGGGTATGTGCGGATCGGCTACGCCAACAATCGCGCTGTCCTGGAAGCCGGGCTGGAGCGGGTCTCGCGGTTCCTCCGGACATTGGGTCAGCCGGCGAGGGCCGCCTCGTGACCGCCATGACGTTCGATACCGCCTATGTGCGCGAACAGTTCCCGCCGCTCTCCGACGGCTGGGTGTTCGTGGAGAATGCCGGCGGCACCTATGTGCCGCGCCAGGTGATCGGCCGCACCTATGACTACATGAGCCAGACCCAGGTGCAGCCGAACTGGAACTTCGCCTCCTCCCGCCTTGCCACCGATCGCATCGCCAAGGGCAAGCATTTGATGGCGGAGTTCATCAACGCCGATCACGACGAGATCGTGCTGGGCCCGTCCACCACCATGCATGTCCATCTGATGGCACAGGCGCTGCGGCACCAGTTCAAGCCGGGCGACGAGATCATCGTCACCGAACAGGATCACGAGGCCAACGTCGGCGCGTGGCGCCGGCTGGAGGAATTCGGCCTGGTCATCCGCGAATGGCCGGTCGACCGGGAGACCGGCGCGCTGCGCTACGAGATGCTCGATCAGTTGCTGTCGTCGCGCACCAGGCTGGTCGCCTTCACCCATTGCTCCAACGTAGCCTCGATCGTTCACGACGTGCCGGCGCTCGCGAAAAAGATCCACAGCGCCGGCGCGCTTGTCTTCGTCGACGGCACGGCCTTCGCCCCGCATTTCCCGGTCGACGTCA
>DASYRS010000526.1:0-4112 GCA_036004205.1 Dongiaceae bacterium | reverse complement strand
AGGCGCTGGGGCACAAGGACAGGATCATCGGCATCGGCCTCGATTCATCCGAAGTCGGCCATCCGCCGTCCAAGTTCAAGCGCGTGTTCCGCCGCGCGCGGGACGCCGGCTTTCTGCTGGTCGCCCATGCGGGCGAGGAAGGGCCGCCCGATTACGTCTGGGAAGCGATCGACGTGCTCGGCATCGACCGCATCGATCACGGCAACCGTTCGCTGGAGGATCCGGCGCTGGTCAAGCGCATTGCGAAGGATGGCTTGGCGCTGACGGTGTGCCCGCTGTCCAATTTGCGGCTGTGCGGCGTCAAGGACATGAAGGACCACCCGTTGCGCCGGATGGTGGATGCCGGTCTCACGGTCACGATCAATTCCGACGACCCGGCCTATTTCGGCGGCCACATGAACGAGAACTTTTCGAGCATCGGAACGGCGCTGGGTCTGTCGGCGGCTGAGCTGACGCAGATCGCGCGCAACGGGTTCGCGGCGTCTTTCATGCCGGACGCGGACAGGCAGCGCGCGCTGGAATCCTTCGATCGGGCTACTCGATAAAGGTCCGTGGCGCGAACTGCCTGCGGAATGCCCGGTCGCGCTTCAGATACCATTCGCGGCTCATGGCTTCGCGCCGCGTCGCGCACAGCTCGACATAGAGCAGCGTCCATGTCCGCCCGCGCGTGGAGCGGGCGCCGGTTCCAGTGTTGTGCTGCGCCAGCCGGCGATCGACATCGTTGGTCCAGCCGACATAGGTCCGGAATCCACCTTTTCCGATGCTGCCAAGAATGTAGACGAAGCAGAAGGATTCCTCGGGCAGCGAATGCGCGGCGTCGGGCATCGCCTATCCGCCCAGCTGCCGCGTCAGCACTTCCACCGCTTTGTCGATCTGTGGGTCCTTGCCGGCGGCGTATTCGAGCGGGAAGGGGACTTCGATAGTCGGCGTGACGCCGGTGCGCTCCAGCCGCTCGCCGTCGACCGCGACATCGGCGACGGCCAGCAGCAACAGGCTGTCGTCCCGCAGCAGGTAGGCGCGGCCGGCGAGCAGGGCGCCGGCGGTGCGGGTGCCGATCACCTCGCCGACTTGGTATTTCTTGAAGCCGTAGGCCAGCACCTCCTTGCCGCTGCGGCTGCCGCCATTGATCAGCAGCGCCACCGGCTTGCGCCATTTCACGTTGACCATCTCATGATCGCCGTCGCGCTCGGTCAGCGCCATGGTGGGGCCGAGCTTGTCGAAGATGTCGAGATAGTACGGCTGCGCCCCGCCCCAGCCGTCGCGCAAGTCCCAGATCAGCGCGTCGACATCGGCGAGCTTGCCGGTCGAGAGCAACTGCTCCAGCATGTCCTGGTAGCGGTCGCCGGCGTAGGACCAGACGCGGACATAGCCGATCTTCCTGCCATTGCTTTCGATGATGCGCGCGCCGTCCGTCATGGCATCGAGGAAGGCCTTGGCGGGCTCGATCCAGGTGGGCTTCATCGCGATCGGCAGGACGGGTCCGTCGGCGGCGCGGCGGACATGCATGGTCACGGTCTGGCCGACCTTGTCGGTGAAGGAGCCGACCGGCTCGAACCGCTTGCCATCCACATCGACGATCTCGTCGCCCACCAGGATGCCGGATTGCGCGGCGGGCAAGCCGGCGATGGTGCCCGAGACGAACAGCTTGTCGCCGATGCGGCGCGTGAACAGGCCGATGCCGGGATAGCGCACGCCGTTGGGGTAGAGATCGCGCAAATCCCGGCGCAGCGAGCCGGAGAAGATATCGAGCAGCTGGTAATAGG
The DNA here is from genome assembly GCA_036004205.1 of Dongiaceae bacterium. Lineage (GTDB taxonomy): Bacteria > Pseudomonadota > Alphaproteobacteria > Dongiales > Dongiaceae > Dongia_A. The sequence continues at coordinate 2,349 of DASYRS010000526.1, read as the reverse complement.
CCGGATCGCTGGGACGATAGCGCCCGGTGTGAGAGGCGCCGAGCTCCGCCAGCATGCCGTCGATCACCTTGGCCACAGCGTCCGCGTCCGGTGCGGCCTCGGCCAGCGGCCGGTAGCGGTCGCGCACGGAATCCCAGTCCTGGCCACGGAAATCCGGATCGTAGAAATGCTGGTCGACCAGCCGCCAGACCTCGTCGAACACGCCGAGGTCTGGTTTCTGGCCGGGTTCGACCTCCGCCGCCGCCGGCGCGGCGAGGCCGATGCACAGAAGCGCGATCAGGACAAGGCTGCGTCGAATCATGGACCGCTCCGCCAGGCAACGCGACGTTCATTCCAGCATATAGGGTCGCGCGCTCGCGCAGGAACCCCAAGTCAAATTTATGTCATGAGCGATCAGGCGGAATGGGGATCGGTCGAGCCGATGCTCGACAGCACCCTGACCAGGTCGACCTGGCGCTCCACGCCGACCTTGTGGAGGATCGAGCTGAGCTGCGTGCGCAAGGTCGAGATCTCGACCTTGCTGTCGCGGGCAATCTCGCTCAGCTTGCGGCCTTTCATCAAGGATGCGGCCAGCCTGCTTTCCGCCGGCGACAGGCCGAAGAACTCCGCAACCGAACGCTCCGACGGGGTCTGCCAGTCCGGATTGACGATCAGCACCATGTTGATCTTGGATTCGTGCGAGCCTTCCTCGCCATTCAGCGGGGCGATGGTCACGGCGTATGGCCTGCTGCCGCGGCGCCGGCCGATCAGGAGATGGCCGTCGGCCGATGCCGCGCCGTTCCGGCTGGAGAAGATGGCGGCGAGCTTTGCCGTCTCGAAATTCCGCAAGGCGGTCAGGCGTCCGTCCCGGATCCGCAGGCCGTCTTTCAGCTCCAGGATCTCGCCCGCCAGCGCGTTCATTTCCAGCACCTGGCCCTCGGCATCCGTTAGCACCACGCCGACGGACAGATATTGCAGCGCCTGGTTGGCTGCGCTGAGCGCCCGGCCCATGCGGCGGAACTCCACATGCAGCCGCGCGGCACGGGCGAGCGAGTGCTGGAGCGACCTTACCCGGATGTTGAATTGTGCGGCCGCCCGCTCCGATGACGCGGCCCGCTGGATGCCGAGTAGCACGCTCGTATGGTCGTCCTCGTAGACTTTCGCCGCCAGGATGTCCGAGATGCCGGTCTTCACGATGAAATCGTTGTACCACTCGTTGCGGCCGATCTCCGTCTTGGAGAGGGTGCGCGACATCGGCAGCCAGCGGCCGGCGGAACTCGCGAACAGAATCGGGGCATAGAGGTCCTTGGCCGCGTAAAAGTCGATATACCTGGATTCGAACTCGGCGCAGGGGCCCGTGACCGCCACCCATTCCACCGCGCCCGTCCGCTTGTTGTAGATCACATGGCCGGCGCCAATGCCGCCGACGCTCCGTGCGATGCGTTGCAGCGCCACCGACCATCGCTCCGGCATCTTGGCGGCATCGTAGAGCTGCGCGACCGCACGGGTCTGGTGAGCGTTGAGCATGGCGGCGATCTTAACGTGTCTTCGCCTCTCCGTCGAAGACTAATTTACCTTCGGTTGCATTTCAGCTTAACTGAGCTTAGCATTTGGTTGTCTGGTCCTTCATTTGGAGGATACCAAAAACTTGGGCGAGGCGGCCCCAACCCGCTTAGCTGGCAGCGGACGGGTCGTCGGACGGCGCGGGGCAATTACCAGGGCCTGATTCCCGCCATATCTGTGGACGAGCTTGGGGAGAGCCATGTCGACGGAGCTGGGGCGGCTGTTGATCGTGGATGACGAGAAGGAGTTTGCCGCGTTCATCACGATCGTGGCGCGCGAGATCGGCTATGCCGTGCGCTCCGTGGACCGAAGCCCGGACTTCGAGTTCCAGCTCGCCGAGTGGAATCCGACCGTTGTGTTCCTCGATGTGTTCATGCCGGAGCGGGACGGCCTCGAGCTCCTCGGCACCTTGCAGCGTCATTCCTATAGCGGCCATGTCGTGATGATGAGCGGCGCGGACCCGCTCTATCTCAACATGGCGGCGGCCAGCGCCAAGATGCGCGGTTTGCGCCTGTCCGCCGTTCTCAACAAGCCGTGCCGCAAGCACCAGGTCCAGGAGCTGCTGAAGACGCTGACGGTCGGTCTGTGACCGTCAGTCGCGCGCGACGTGCGCGCTTTGGCCGAACAGGATCTTGCGCTCGTCGTCCGACAGCTTGGCGCGCTCCTTCGAGTAGGATTCCGGCGCGCTGGCATAAGCCCGAATGGCCGCGGGCCTGGCCTTGATGGCATCGAACCAGTGCTTGAGGTTGGGGAAATCGTCGAGGCTCTGGCCGTGCGCCCGGTGCGGAACGATCCAGGGATAGCAGG
>DASYRS010000525.1:0-5870 GCA_036004205.1 Dongiaceae bacterium | reverse complement strand
CAGCTGGTCGGACGGCTCTACGACCACGTGCTCGGCAAGCGCGGCGAGCGCGTCACCATCATCGGCGCGACCTCCGGCGACACCGGCTCGGCCGCGCTCGAAGCCTGCCGCGACCGCGCCGGCATCGACATCTTCATGCTGCACCCGAAAGGCCGCGTGTCGGAGGTGCAGCGCCGGCAGATGACCACCATCGATTCCGCCAACGTCTTCAACATCGCCATCGACGGCTCGTTCGACGACTGCCAGGATCTGGTGAAGGCGATGTTCAACGATCACGCCTTCCGCGATGCCATTGGCATGTCGGCGGTGAACTCGATCAACTGGGCGCGCGTGATGGCTCAGGTGGTCTATTACGCCAGCGCCGCGGTGGCGCTCGGCGCGCCCGACCGGCGCATCGGCTTCTCGGTGCCGAGCGGCAATTTCGGCAACATCTTCGCCGGCTACGTTGCGCGCCAGATGGGCTTCGAGATCGCGCCCCTGATCGTCGGCGCCAACCGCAACGACATCCTGGCGCGCTTCTTCCGGACCGGCCGCATGGCGATCACCGGCGTCGAGCCGAGCCTCTCGCCCAGCATGGATATCCAGGTTTCCTCCAATCTCGAGCGGCTGCTGTTCGATCTCTACGACCGCGACGGCAAGCGGCTGGCGGATGCGATGACCGCATTCCGGCAGACCGGCCAGTTCACCGCGCCGAAAGAAACCTGGAGCCGGGTGCAGGGCCTGTTCCACGCAGTATCCCTGGACGATCCCGGCACCTTGCGCGCAATGGGCGAGCTTTACCGCGCGACCGGCGAACTGGTCGACCCGCATAGCGCCATCGGCATCCACGCCGCCCGGGCCTGCCGGACCGACCGCGAAACCCCGATCGTCACCCTTGGCACCGCCCATCCGGCCAAGTTCCCCGACGCGGTGGAGAAGGCCACCGGAATCCGCCCTGAATTGCCGGAATTCCTGGCGGATTTGCACCGGCGGCCGGAGCGGATGGCCGGCTTGCCCAATGATGTTCGCGCGGTGCAGGATTACGTGCTATCGCACCGGCGCAACGATCGGAATGGTTGAATGAAAATCTCCACGGCGGACACGGTCCGCGTCACCACCCTCGCAAACGGATTCCGCGTGGCGACCGATCGGATGGATTCGGTCGAGACCACCTCGCTCGGGGTGTGGACCGGCGTCGGCACGCGCAACGAGCCGGCGGAGCATAACGGCGTCGCGCATCTGCTGGAGCACATGGCCTTCAAGGGCACCAGGCGGCGCAGTGCCCGCGACATCGTGGTGGAGATCGAGGATGTCGGCGGCTTCCTCAACGCCTATACCGGGCGCGAGCAGACCGCCTACTACGCCAAGGTGCTGGCGGAAGACACGCCCCTGGTGGTCGATATCCTTGCCGACATCCTGCAGAACTCGATCTTCGATGCCGACGAGCTGACGCGCGAGCGCGCCGTCGTGCTGCAGGAGATCGGCCAGGCCGAGGACACGCCCGACGACATCATCTTCGATCATTTCCAGGAGGTCGCGTTTCCGAACCAGGCGATGGGGCGGCCGGTGCTGGGGCGCGCGGAGATCGTGCGCGACCTGCCGCGCGATGTCGTCGCCGGCTACATGGCGAGCCGCTATCGCGCCGGGCAGATGGTGCTCGCGGCATCCGGCCGGGTCGATCACGACGCGCTGGTCGAGATGGCGGAGAAGCTGTTCTCAGGGCTGCCGAACGGCGCTGTCCCGGTGTCGGAGCGCGCGCGTTATGCCGGCGGCGATGGCCGCTTCGCGCGCGAGCTGGAGCAGGTGCATCTCGTCATCGGGTTCGACGGCGTCACCTACACCGATCCCGACTACTACGTCGCCGCCGTGCTCTCGCAGCTCCTGGGCGGCGGCATGTCATCGCGCCTGTTCCAGGAGATCCGAGAAAAGCGCGGCCTGGTCTATTCGATCCATTCCTTCGCCAGCTCCTATGCCGACGGCGGCATTTTCGGCATCTATGCCGGCACCGGAGAGAAAGAGGTGGCCGAGCTGATGCCGGTGGTGTGCGACGAGCTTGCCAAGCTGCCGGGCGACATGAGCGCGCAGGAAGTGAAGCGCGCCGCCGCCCAGTTGCGCGCCGCCACCCTGATGGCGCGCGAGAAGCCGAGCGCGCGCTGCGAGCAGCTGGCGAGCCAGCTCCTGATCTATGGCAGGCCGATCCCGCCCGCCGAAGCGGTGTCGCGGATCGATGCCGTCACGATCGACGACCTCGCACGCCTGGCGCGGCGCCTCACGCAATCCACTCCGACGCTGACGGCCCTCGGGCCGATCGGCCAGGTGATGGAATACGAGGCGCTGGCCCGCCGGCTCTCCTGACGCGGACGGTCGCTTGTCCATGTTCGACCTCGGACCAAGCTATGTGCCGCTGCCGCCGGAGTTGGCCGACCCGAAAGTGCGCCTGCGCCCGCCGCGCTTCGCCGACTTCCGTGCCTGGCAGGCCCTGCGCGAACAGAGCCGCGCGTTCCTCGAGCCGTGGGAGCCGGTGTGGGAAAGCGATATGCTGACCAGGGCCGCGTACCGCAAGCGCGTGCGCCTGACCGTGCGCGACTGGCGCGACGATCGCGGCTACGGCTTCCACGTTTTCCGGACCATGGACATGGCCCTGGTCGGCGGGGTCAACCTGACCGGCGTGCGAAGGCGCGCCGCGCAATATGCCAGCCTCGGCTATTGGATGGGCGAGGAGCACGCCAATGGCGGCCTGATGTCGGCCGCTTTGCGTCTGCTGCTGCCGGCCGCGTTCCAGGAATTCGGCCTTCATCGGGTCGAAGCCGCCTGCATCCCCGAGAACCAGCCGAGCCTCGCCTTGCTCGCCAAGTTCGGCTTCCGCCCCGTCGGCCTCGCGCGGCAATATCTGCGCATCAACGGCGCCTGGCGCGACCACGTGCTGCATGAATTGCAGGTCGACGATCTGATGGCCTCGCGCGGCATGCTGGGCGACGCCGCCCCGAAACCGCGCCTGGTCGATCGCAGGGCGTAACGACCAAGCGTCTTCGTGCTCCGTTCAACAACGGGAATTCATGACCGTCTTGAACATCCGGCTCGTACTGTCCGCTCTCTTCTTTTGGTCCTGCCTGCAGGCGGGTCCGGTCGCGGCTGCGGAAAATCCGGCGGCTCAACAGGTCGCGAGCCGCGCTTGCGGCGCACTGCTTGCGCGCGTGGCTGCGGCTCCCGGCAGCGGGCCGATATTTCTGCAGAGCTATGACCCTTCCACCGGCGCGGGAGCACCGACGGTCGCTGGCGCCTACACCTACGATAACGCTCTGGCAGTCACTGCCCTGGTCGCCTGTGGCCAACGCGATGCCGCCCTCCGCATCGCGGACGCGCTTCTGGCCGCCAGCGAGGGCGATCGCAGTGGTGCCGCAGGGCGGATTCGGAACGCCTATCGTCCGGGTCCGATCTCGGAGAGGCTGGTGCCGCCGATGGGATGGTGGAGCGAAACGGACAAAAGCTGGGTGGAAGATCCGTACCAGGTCGGCTCGGCCAGCGGCAATGTCGCCTGGGCGGCGCTGGCTCTGCTGACGGTCGCCGGCGACGCGCCGGATGACCGCTATCGCGCGGGCGCCGCGAGGCTGGCGCGCTGGGTGGCGGCGACAACGCTCGATGCGCGTCGGCCCGCTGGTTTCACGGGCGGCCTCTACGGCTATGACGACACCGCGGAGCGGCTGACGTGGAAATCGACCGAGCACAACACGGACCTGGCTGCGGTCTTCGATTGGCTGTCGCGCCTTGACAAGAGCTGGCAAGCGGACGCTCAAATGGCGCGCGCCTTCGTCGCCGCGCAATGGGATCAGGCCAGCGGCCATTTCTGGGTCGGCACCACGCCCGACGGCGTGACGCCCAATCGCCTCAATGCCGGGCTCGATGCCCAGCTCTGGCCGTTGCTGCTGAAAGACGCGCCGGAGACGTGGGCCGCATCGATCCGCTATGCCGAGCAGCATCATGCGGTCTCCGGCGGGTTCGATTTCAATGATGATCGGGATGGCATCTGGTGGGAAGGAACCGCGCAGGCCGCCCTGGCCTATCGGGCCCTGGGCCGGACGCAGGATGCCGACCGCCTGCTGGCCGAGATCAATGGCCAGTTCAGCCCCGGCGGATTTATCTGGGCGAGCAGCCGGCTGCGGTTGACGACGGGCCTGGGCTTATCTCCCGCCAGCACGATCGACGATTTCTACTATTACCGTCTGCCGCATCTGGCGGCGACGGCCTGGGCTGCGCTGGCCGCCACCGGATGGAACCCATTCACGGGCGCGAGCGTGACGCCTCGCCGCTGAGCGCGAGCCAGGCTGCGCGGTTTCGCCGCACTCGTTCGAAGGATATAGCTAGGCGTTCCCGACTTCGCCGGAGAGCAGGCGGAAATCGACGCCGATCTTCTCGATGCTGCGTTCCCACTTGTCGGTCAGCTTGTCGTCGAAGATCAGTTCGTCATCGGCCGGCACGCACAGCCAGGCGTTGGACTGGATCTCCGAGTCGAGCTGCCCTGGTCCCCAGCCGGCATAGCCGAGGGCGAGCAGGCTGCGCTTCGGACCCTGGCCCGAGGCGATGTCGCGCAGGATATCGAGCGTGGCGGTGAGGCCGACCGCATCGCCGACGGCGAGCGTGGCGTCGTCGCGGTAATCCGCGCTGTGCAGCACAAAGCCGCGCCCGGTCTCGACCGGGCCGCCGTTGCGGATGCGGATATGCTCGCTGGCCGGGCTGGTCGGAATGCCGAGCTGCTGCAGCAGATCGGGAAAACTGAGCGAGCCGACCAGGCGGTTGATCACCAGGCCCATGGCGCCATCGGTGGTATGGGCGCACATGTAGATCACGGTGCGGGTGAAGCGGGGGTCGCGCATGCTGGGCATCGCCACCAGCAATTGCCCGGTGATGAAACCCTGATGAATCAGACTCTTGCCCATGGCTCTCACGTAATTGCCGTTTGATCCGCCAGCAAGGTCGCCACCAGCACGATTTTGTGACTGATGCCGGTCTGCTCTCAACGTATTATTCTCATCTTTGGTTGGCAAATGATGAATCGCGAGAAATCAACAGGCTACGTGGTCCGGCTGGCGGTGTGGTGCGTCCTCGCAGCCATCGGCTCGATCTCGCTCGCCTATGCTGACAATGGCCCCGCCAGCCAATTGTTCCGGACCCCACAATCCACCGCCCAGATCGTCTCCGCGGTCGACGGCGTCGGCGATCTCGCGGCGATCCCCTTGGCGCTGCATATCGTCCTGCAACCGGGCTGGAAGACCTATTGGCGCTCGCCCGGCGATGCCGGTTATCCACCGCAAGTGGACGTCGCCGGATCGACCAACGTTGCGCGCGCGGAGCTGATGTGGCCGGTTCCGCACCGCTTCCAATTGTTCGGATTGCAGACCTTCGGCTATGGGGAGGAGGTCGCGTTCCCGCTGATGGTGACGCCGGAGCATCCCGGCGCGCCCGTCACGCTCAAGGCCAAGATCCGCTACCTGGTGTGCGAACAGATCTGCGTGCCGCAGGAAAGCGAGCTCGCGCTCGATCTGCCGAGCGGCGCGGCGGCGCCCAGCGGCTTCGCGCCGCTCATCAACCGCTTCGCCTCGCTGGTGCCGAAGGGTGGCGATCGACTCGGCTGGTCGGTGGACCAGGTCGCGATCGACCAGCAGAACCAGCTCATCGTCGATGTGAAAAGCACCGGCGAAGTGTTGAATGCGCCGGACGTGCTGGTCGAGGGCGCGTCGCAATTCTACTTCGGCCCGCCCAAGGTCGAACTGTCGGCGGATCGCCACGCCGCGCGCCTGTTCCTGGCCGTTGAGCGCCTCGGCAACGGGGCGGAGGTCGCGGACAGCGATCTCACGCTGACTGTGTTCGACGGCGAGCGCGGCATGGAGATGAAA
>DASYRS010000524.1:0-9849 GCA_036004205.1 Dongiaceae bacterium | reverse complement strand
GGAAAGATGGCCCGTGAGTAGCCGCCTCGTCGTCCTCTTCGTTCCGTTCGTCATCATCGCGATCTTCTGGCTGATGGCGCGGCGCGAGGCGAAGCTCGGTCATGATCCAACGCACAAGGGCTATTTCGAGCGCAACGGCCTGACGCTCGGGATCATCTTCATCTTTCTGGTCGGCCTGTGGACCCTGTTCCTGGTCGCGCTGCCGTATCTCTACATGGTGGTGGAGAGCTTCCATCCGACCTTGCGCCCCAATGAGCGCGGCGGTCCGCAGGATGTCCTGACGCTGGCCCAATACGAATCGTTCTTCGTGGCGCACAGCGGCGAAGGCGCGAACACGATCCATATCGGCGCGTTCGTGTTCTCGATCCTCGCCTCGATGGCGGTCACCGCGCTCAATTTCGCGATCTGCTATCCGCTGGCCTTCTACATGGCGCAGTCGGGCACGCCGCAGAAGGTCCGCCTGCTCATGCTGGCGCTGATCGTGCCGTATTGGGTCAACGAGATCCTGCGGGCCTTCTCTCTGCGCCTGCTGCTCACGACCAAGGGCCTGATCAACAACGTGCTGGTCGCGGGTGGCTTCATCGATACCCCGATCGATTTCCTCGGACACAATGTCGGCCTCTATGTCGGCCTGTCCTACGCCTATCTGCTGGTGATGATCTTCCCGCTGTACAACGCGGTTGAGAGTTTGGACAAGAACCAGATCGAGGCGGCGCGCGATCTGGGCGCGCCCTGGTGGCGCATCCACAAGGACGTGGTCATTCCCTACGCCAAGCCTGGCATCGCGTCCGGCTGCACAATGGTGTTCATGCTGTCGGCTGGATCGCTGGCCGCGCCGCAGTTCCTGGGCGGCCCGCGGACGCTGTGGTTCACCTCCGTCATCTACAATTTCTTCTTCCAGAACTTCAATTGGGCGCGTGGCTCGGCCTACGCTTTCATCCTGCTGGCAGCCTGTATCGCCCTGGTCATGCTGATGCTGCGTCTCTTCAAGGTCTCGCTTGGGGAGACCATAAAATGAGGTCGGCATGGATCATGAAGGGGATGATCGGGTTCTACATCTTCCTCTTTTTCGCCTACCTGTTCGGCCCGCTCATCGTCATGAGCATCACCGCGTTCAATACGCCCGAATATCCGCAGGCCTATCCGTTCGAATCCTTCACGCTGGACTGGTTCGTGAAGCTGTGGAACGACCGCAACATGATGGAGGGTTTGCAGAACTCCATCATCATCGGTTTCGGAGTGATCGCGATCTCCGTTCCGGCCGGGCTCGCGGCCTCGATCATCATGAGCCAGATCTATCACCGGGCGCGCGGGCTGTTCTATCTGGTGACGATCTCGCCGCTGCTGACTCCGGGCGTCATCATCGGCATTTCCACCGTCATCTTCTGGAAGGACGTCCTTAGCGTCACCGACGTCACCAAGGCGGTGTTCTACAAGGGCATCGTCCTTGCCATTCTCGGCCAGTCGAGCTTCGTCTCGGCCTATTGCCTGCTGATCTTCATGGCGCGCCTCACCCGCTTCGACCGCGCGCAGGAGGAGGCGGCCCTCGACCTCGGCGCCTCCTATCCGCAGGTGTTCTGGCACATCCTGTTGCCGTTCCTGAAGCCAGCGGTGGTCTCCGCGGTGGTCATCGGGTTCTTGTCCTCGTTCGAGAACTACAACACCACGACCTTCGCCATCCTGGCGGACAAGACGCTGGTGACCGTGCTGGCGGGCCAGGTCCGGCAAGGCACCACGCCGGCTTTGTCCGCGCTGGCCGTCATCATCATCGGCGTCTCGCTGATCGGCGCCATCAGCTTCGAGATATTCAAGCGCCGGGAGCAGGCGCGGGCCGACCAGGCTCAGAAGCGTGCCCTGATCGCGGAGCGCGCGGAAGTCGGGGCGGCTGAGCTGCCTGTGCCGTCCTCGGCCTGAGGAGGCGTTGGCGCAGGAGATTGGGTCAATCTGACCCTATTGGGGACTGCGCCCCACCCCTAGCATGCCTGCCATCGCTGCCCCGGATGGATCAGGAACCATGCAATACACCGCGAATACCCTCGAAAACCATTGGATGCCGTTCACATCCAACCGCGATTTCAAGGCCGACCCGCGTTTGATGGTCAAGGCCAAGGGCATGCATTACTGGAACCATCACGGCGATAAGCTGATCGACGCCTCGTCGGGCCTATTCTGCTGCGCGGCAGGCCACGGCCGCACCGAGATCACCGACGCGGTCACGGCGACCATGAAGGAGATCGACTACACGCCGCATTTCCAGCTCGGCCACCCGGCCTCGTTCGAGCTGGCGCGCAAGGTGGCGAAGATCACGCCCGGCGATCTCGACTACGTGTTCTTCTGCAATTCCGGATCGGAGGCGGTCGACACCGCGCTGAAGATCGCCATGGCTTATCACACCGCGAAGGGCGAGGGGCAGCGCACTCGCTTTGTCAGCCGCGAGCGCGCCTATCACGGCGTCAATATCGGCGGCGTGAGCCTGAGCGGCATGGTGCGCAACCGCGATACGTTCGGCGCTGTCATGCCGGGCGTCGCGCATATCCGCCATACCTGGATGCCGGAGAACCGCTTCGTGCGCGGGCAGCCGGACAAGGGCGCGGACCTGGCCGACGATCTCCAGCGCTTCGTCGACCTCTACGGGCCGAAATCCATCGCCGCCTGCTTCGTGGAGCCGATCGCCGGCTCCACCGGCGTGCTGGTCCCGCCCGAGGGCTATCTCGCGCGCCTGCGCCAGATCTGCGACAAGCACGGCATCCTGCTGGTGTTCGACGAGGTGATCTGCGGCTTCGGGCGCACCGGCAAGGCGTTCGCGGCCCAGTCCTTTGGCGTCCAACCCGACCTGATCACCATGGCCAAGGCCCTGACCAACGGCGCCCTGCCCATGGGCGCGGTCGCGGCCAGCGAGAAGGTTTATCACACCATCACCAGCGCGGCGCTCGACGGCGCTGTGGAATTCTTCCACGGCTACACCTATTCGGCCCATCCGGCCGCCTGCGCCGCCGGCATTGCCGCCCTCGACATCTATGAGCGCGAAGGGCTGTTCGATCGCGCCGCCGAAATGTCGGGCTATTTCCTCGACCGCATGTTCGACCTCAAGGGGATCAAGGCGGTCACCGACATCCGCGGCTACGGCATGCTGGCGGGCATCGACCTGGCGCCGGCGGAGCGGCCGGGCCTGCGCGGCTACGATGCCACCAAGCGGTTGTTCAAGCGCGGGCTCCATATCAAGTTCACCGGCGATTCCGGCATCTGCGCGCCCGCTTTGGTCGCTGAGAAGCGCGATATTGACGAAATCTGCGCTATCTTCCGCGAGGTCTTTTCCGAATACTGACCGGCGATACCGAATCGTCGGTTGCTGGGAGGGGGCTGCGGCCCGGGGCATGTCAGACCGCCGCTATATCGCGGAGCTGCAGTCGGCGCCGAAAGTGCGCGCGGGCGAGCAGACGATCGACCTCTCGCCGATCGTGCATGACCAGGTCTCGACCACGACCTGCTACATGTGCGCCTGCCGCTGCGGCATCAACGTGCATCTGCAGGACGGCCGCATCCGCTACATCGAAGGCAACCGCGACCACCCGGTGAACAAGGGAGTCTTGTGCGCCAAGGGCTCGGCCGGAATCATGACGCAATATTCGCCGGCCCGCCTGCGCAAGCCGATGAAGCGCGTGGGCGAGCGCGGCAAGGCAGAGTTCCAGGAGATCGAGTGGGACGAGGCGCTGAGCCTCGCGACCGAGTGGCTGGGCAAGATCCGAGCGACAGATCCGAAGAAGCTCGCCTTCTTCACCGGCCGCGACCAGAGCCAGGCGCTGACCGGCTGGTGGGCGGCCCAGTTCGGCACGCCGAACTACGCTGCCCATGGCGGCTTCTGCTCGGTCAACATGGCAGCCGCCGGGCTCTACACCATCGGTGGATCGTTCTGGGAGTTCGGCGAGCCGGATTGGGAGCGCACGCGCTATTTCCTGATGTTCGGCGTCGCCGAGGATCACGGCAGCAATCCCATCAAGATCGGATTGGGCCAGCTCAAGAACAGGCCAGCCGACAATCGCGCCAAGTTCGTCTCGATCAACCCGGTGCGCACAGGCTACTCTGCCATCGCCGATGAATGGATCGGCATCACGCCGGGCACCGACGGCCTGTTCGTGCTGGCGCTGGTGCACGAGCTGCTGAAGGCCGACCGCATCGATCTCGATTTCCTGGTGCGCTATACCAACGCGCCGTGGCTGGTGATCGATGCGCCGGGCACGGCGGGACATGGACTGTTCGCGCGCGACGATGCCGGCAATCCGCTGTGCGTCGATGCAAGCGGGACCATGCACAACGCGCTGGAGGCGGGCGTCACGCCGCGCCTGATCGGGGACGTCACGCTGCAAGACGGCCGCGCGGCGCGCACGGTTTTCGAGCTGATGGCTTCGCGCTATCTCGACGACTCCTACGCGCCGGAGAAGGTCGCGGAGCAATGCGGCATCCCGGCCGCCACCATCCGGCGCATCGCCGCGGAATTGGCGGAGGCGGCGTTCGATCACGCGATCGAGATTCCGGTTGCCTGGACCGATTGGGCCGGGCGGCATCACGACAAGATCGTCGGCCGCCCGGTGTCGATGCACGCGATGCGCGGGGTCAGCGCGCACTCCAACGGCTTCCAGACCTGCCGCGCCATCCACCTGCTGCAGATGCTGCTGGGCTCGGTGGATTGCCCGGGCGGCTTCCGCTACAAGCCGCCCTTCCCGAAAGCCGCGCCACCGCCCGCCAAGCCCGCCGCGCAGGTCGGGCCGATGCATGCGCTGCACGGTCTGCCGCTCGGCTTCCCGCAGGCGCCGGAGGATCTGCTGATCGATCCCAACGGTTCGCCGCACCGCATCGACAAGGCGTTTTCGTGGGAGGCGCCGCTCGCCGTGCATGGCCTGATGCACATGGTGATTCACAACGCCTGGGCGGGTGATCCGTATCCGATCGATACCTTGTTCTTCTACATGGCGAACATGGCGTGGAACTCGGCGATGAACGCGCCCGACGCCATGCGCATGATGAGCGACAAGGACGAGAGCGGCCGCTACAAGATCCCGCACATCATCTATGCCGATGCGTTCTTTTCCGAGATGGTGGCCTATGCCGACCTGGTGTTCCCGGACACCACGTATCTGGAACGCTGGGATTGCATCTCGCTGCTCGACCGCCCGATCAGCGATCCGGATGCGGCAGCGGACGCGATCCGCCGACCGGTCATCCAGCCCGACCGCGACGTGCGGCCGTTCCAGGACGTGCTGCTCGATCTCGGCGCGCGGCTGAAACTGCCGGGCATGATCGACGGGCATGGCAAGGCGCTCTATCCGGGCGGGCTCAAGGACTACATCGTGTGGCACGAGCGGCGGCCCGGCATCGGCATGCTGTCCGGCTGGCGCGGTCACGACGAAGACAAGCAGGGCATGGGCGAGCCGAACCGCAGGCAGCTCGACCGCTATGTCGAGAACGGCTGCTTCTGGCGGGCCGAGATGCCGGAGAAGGCGCGCTTCTACCGCTTTGCCAATCGCGACTTCTTCGACTGGGCGATCCCGCGCGGCTTCCTCGACAAGCCGCAGCAGATCGTGCTGCAGCTTTATTCCGAGCCCTTGCGCAAGTTCCAGCTCGCGGCCGAAGGCCACGGCACGCGCCAGCCGCCCGAGCACCTGCGCGCGCGCGTAAAGCAGGGCTTCGATCCGCTACCGAGCTGGTATGCGCCGTTCGGCGCGGCGGTGGACAGCGAGGGCTATGTGCTGCACGCCATCACCCAGCGCCCGATGCACATGTATCATTCCTGGGGCGGGCAGAATGCCTGGCTGCGCCAGATCCAGGCGCGTAATCCGCTGTTCATCGCGCGCAAGCTGGGCGAGCGCCTCGGCCTTGCCGACGGCGATTGGGTGTGGATCGAAAGCCCGCAGGGCAGGGTGAAAGCCGAGATCAAGCTGATGGAAGGCGTGAACCAGGACACGGTCTGGACCTGGAACGCCATCGGCAAGCGCGCCGGCGCGTGGAATCTGTCCGCGACCGCACCGGAATCCGCCAAGGGCTTTTTGCTGAACCACGTGATCTCCGAATTGCTGCCGCCGCAACCGGACGGCCATCGCTACGCCAACATCGATCCTGTGACCGGGCAGGCGGCCTGGTACGATCTCAAGGTGCGCCTGAAGAAGTGCGCGCCGGAAGAGGCAGGCGAAACCGCGCCGACCTTCGACGCGCTCAAGACCGGGTTGCCGAAATCGCCGGGCGATCTGGCTTATGGGGCGGAGTTCCGCGCGAGACGGGGGCGCCCATGACCTCGCTGCCCGTCCATCCCGCCGACCGCAAGCTGGGTCTCGTCATCGATCTCGATATCTGCGTCGGGTGCCACGCCTGCGCGGTCAATTGCAAGGAATGGAACAGCGGCGGCCACATGGCGCCGCTGACCGACTACGAGGCGTGGGGCGATTCGCCCTCGGGCGTGTGGTTCAACCGCATCCACAGCTTCGAAGCGGGCGAGGGCGCGAACGGGCGCACGGTTCATTTCCCGAAATCCTGCCTGCATTGCGAGCAGCCGGCCTGCGTGACGGTGTGCCCGACCGGCGCCTCGTTCAAGCGCGCCGAGGACGGCATCGTCCTCGTCAACGAAGATCTCTGCATCGGCTGCAAGCTCTGCTCCTGGGCCTGCCCGTACGGCGCGCGCGAGTTCGACGAAGATGTCGGCGTGATGAAGAAATGCACGCTCTGCATCGACCGCATCTACAACGACAAGCTGGAAGAGGTGGAGCGCGTGCCGGCCTGCGTCTCGACCTGCCCGGTCGGCGCGCGGCATTTCGGCGACCTCGGCGATCCGAAATCGCAGGTCTCGCAGCTTGTGGCGGAGCGCGGCGGCTACGATCTGATGCCGGAGATGGGCTACAAGCCCACCAATAAATACCTGCCGCCCCGCACCGGCCGCGCGCAAGCCGGCTGCACCGGCACGCCGGCCACGCCGCTGGCGGAGAGTGCGACGGACAGCACCGGCAACAAGCTGCTGCGCTGGCTCGACCGGGCGCTGTCGCGGTGATGCACATGGCCCCCGCGACCCGACCTCCACTCGGTGAACCCCTTCCCCCCTTGTGGGGGAAGGTAGAGATGGGGGGTGCCGCCGCACGGTCGCAGCCGAATAGCAATAAGGGCCTCCGTTCTAACGCTCGTGCGGTGTCACTCCCCATCCAGCTTCGCCTAAGCTCGCTTCGCTCGCCAAGGCTCCGCATCCTTCCCCCACAAGGGGGGAAGAGGTTCGTTCTTCAGGGCTTGGGGATCTAATGCACCCAGCCCTCTCCGTCATCCTGTTCACCTGCGCCTCCGGTGGGGGCTATGCGATGCTGGCGTTGCTGGGGCTGTTCGGCGCGGGCGGGGTGCTGTCGCCCGATCCGCTGTCGGGCTGGATCGCGTTCGTGTGGTCGCTCGGCGCCGTGACAGTCGGGCTCGTCTCCTCGACCTTGCATCTCGGCCATCCGGAACGTGCGTGGCGCGCCTTCTCGCAATGGCGCTCATCCTGGCTGTCGCGCGAGGGCGTGCTCGCAATCTTCACCTTCGCTCCGGCCGGCCTCTACGCGATCGGCTGGCTGTTCCTGGGCGAGATCTGGCGCTGGGTCGGGCTGGTGCTGAGCGTCAGCGCGCTGGCGACGATATGCGCGACCGCCATGATCTATGCCAGCCTGAAGCCGATCCGGGCCTGGCACAATCTGTGGACGCTGCCCGGCTACCTGGCGATGGGCCTCGCCAGCGGCGCGCTCTGGTTCACGTTGTGGGCGGAGGCGATGCCCGCGGTCGAGAAGCCGGCTTACGATTTCGCCGCGATCGGGTTGGTGCTGAGCATCGCCATCAAGCTGTTCTATTGGCATTTCCTCGATTCCGGCGCGCACGCGGCGAGCGCGGAAAGCGCGACCGGCCTCGGCAATTTCGGCAAGGTCCGCATGCTGACCGCGCCGCACACCGAAGAGAACTACCTCTTGAAGGAGATGGGCTTCCGCATCGCGCGCAAACATGCCGTGAAGCTCCGCCGCATCGCGCTCATCGCCGGATTCATCGCGCCGGTTGCCGCCGTGCTGGCGGCATTACTGACGCCGCATGTCATCGACATTATCCTGCTCGCGGCCGCCGTGCTGCTGAATGCGATCGGTACCGTGACCGAACGCTGGTTATTCTTCGCAGAGGCGAAGCACACGGTGACGCTGTATTACGGTGCCGAGCGGGCTTAGCGCGCCGCCTCCACCTTCAAGACCGAGCCATCGACGCCGGTCACCTTGACCTGCGCGCCGGCGGGCAGGTCGGTGCCTTCGACGCGCCAGACACTGTCGTCGATCTTGGCCTTGCCGCGGCCGTTCTGGATCGCCTCGCTCAGGACAGCCATGCGCCCGATCATCTGCTCGCCGCGGCGGTTGAGCGTGGCGGCGGGATCGTCCTTGCCCTTGCTCTTCTTGAGATAGCTCCGCCAGAACACGACGGTCACCACCGCCAGCACCGCGAAGATCAGCGCCTCGATCTCCCAGCCGAGGCTGGGGATGACGAGCGCGATGAGGCCGGTCAGCGCCGCCGCCGCGCCCAGCCAGATGAAGAACACGCCAGGCGCCAGGATCTCGATGCCCGCGAACAAGGCGGCCAGGATCCACCAGTGCCAGAACTGCATGTCGCTCAACCAGGTCATGATAGTCATGGCTCCCTCAAATCAGCCTAGCCGAATGCCGCGCTAGGTCCGCGGCGTGCCACCCTGCTGCCACGGCCCGGCGGCCGCGCCGCCCGCGCGGTTCTGCATCGCATCCTTCGCCAGCTCGGCGATACCGCCCAAGGCGCCGATGACATTGGCGGCCTCCAGCGGCATCAGGATCACTTTCTGGTTCGGCGCGCTCGCCACGTCCCGCAGCGCTTCGACATATTTGGTGCCGAGGAAGTAGTTGATCGCCTGCACGCTGCCGGCGGCGATGGCTTGCGAAACCACCTGCGTTGCCTTGGCCTCCGCTTCCGCCTGACGCTCCCGGGCTTCGGCGATCCGGAACGCGGCTTCGCGCTGGCCTTCGGCTTCCAGGATGGCGGACTGTTTCTCGCCTTCGGCGCGCAGGATCGCGGCGGCGCGGGTGCCTTCGGCTTCCAGGATCAGCGCGCGCTTCTCGCGCTCGGCCTTCATCTGGCGCGCCATGGAATCGACCAGGTCGCGCGGCGGCGAGATGTCGCGGATCTCGATGCGCGTCACCTTGATGCCCCAGGGCTGGGTCGCGTCATCGACCACGTGCAGCAATTGCGCGTTGATCTTGTCGCGCTGCGACAGCAGCTCGTCGAGGTCCATCGACCCCATCACGGTGCGCACATTGGTCATGGTGAGGTTGAGGATGGCGTTCTCGAGGTTGTTCACCTCGTAGGCCGCCTTGGCCGCGTCCAGCACCTGGTAGAACACGATGCCGTCGACCGACACCATCGCGTTATCCTTGGTGATCACTTCCTGGGTCGGCACTTCCAGCACCGATTCCATCATGTTGATCTTGGCGCCGATGCGATCGACGAACGGCACGATGAAGCCGAGGCCGGGCCGGAGCGAGCCGGTGTAGCGGCCGAACCGCTCGATCGTCCATTCGTGGCCCTGCGGCACGGACTTGACCGCCATGACAACGAACAGAAAGACGACAACGACGATGGCGATGACAAAGATGGTGAACGGAGTAACGACCGCTTCCAAGGGACCCTCCTCCCCAAAGAGTAAGCCGAACGATGAAGCCCCGAACAATCGGAGTATTTGTATTTAGTCTTGGTTAATTCAAGCGGGCCAGCGCCGGCTGTTCTGGAATTTCCGTGATGTTTCCGTTGCTTGGGCCAACCTCGACCTCTCTGATCGCGACCGCCTTC
>DASYRS010000523.1:0-3487 GCA_036004205.1 Dongiaceae bacterium | reverse complement strand
CGATGGTGCCGAGCAGCATCGCGCCCAGCGCCGTGAAGGCTTCCGCCTGCCCTGCTGCGATGTTGATCACGACGTACAGCAGGATCGGCGCCAGGATCGGGAGCAGCGACGGCACGATCATCTCCTTGATCGCCGCCGTGGTCAGCATGGCCACCGCCTTGCCGTATTCCGGCTTGGCCGTGCCTTCCATGATGCCCTTGATCTCCTTGAACTGGCGGCGGACCTCGATCACCACCGAGCCCGCCGCGCGGCCGACCGCCATCATGCCCAGCGCCCCGAACAGGAACGGCAACGCGCCGCCGATGAACAGGCCGACGACGACATACGGGTTGTTGAGCTGGAAGGAGATCGTCCCGCTGAGATCCGGGAAGTAGTGCTTCAGGTCCTCGGTATAGGCCGCGAACAGCACCAGGGCAGCGAGGGCGGCGGAGCCGATCGCATAACCCTTGGTGACCGCCTTGGTGGTGTTGCCGACGGCGTCAAGCGCATCGGTCACCTTGCGGACCTCCTTGGGCAGGCCGGACATTTCGGCAATGCCGCCGGCATTGTCGGTGACCGGGCCATAGGCGTCGAGCGCGACCACGATGCCGGCCAGGGACAGCATGCTGGTGGCCGCGATCGCGATGCCATAGAGGCCGCCCAGGGTGAAGGCGGCGATGATGGCGACGCAGATCACGATCACCGGCAGGGCCGTGGCTTCCATCGAGACCGCGAGGCCTTGGATGATGTTGGTGCCGTGGCCGGTGGTCGAAGCCAGCGCAACGCTGCGCACCGGGCGATAGGCGGTGGAGGTATAATATTCGGTGATCCACACCAGCAGGCCGGTCACCGCGAGGCCGATGGCCGCGCACCAGAACAGGCTGGCGCCGGTGAGAGAAACCGCCGTGCCGGTGAAGATCGCGTCGAAGCCGAACACCAGATGGGTGAGGACCGCAATCAGCGCGATCGAGATCACGCCGGTGGCGATCAGGCCCTTATAGAGCGCGCCCATGATGTTCTTGCTGGCGCCGAGGCGCACGAAGAACATTCCGATCACCGAGCTGACGACGCCGATGCCGCAGACCAGCAGCGGATAGAGCATCAACTGTTCCTGCTGCAGCACATCGGTGAAGAAGATGCTGCCAAGCAGCATGGTCGCCACCACGGTGACGGCAAAGGTCTCGAACAGATCGGCCGCCATGCCGGCGCAATCGCCGACATTGTCGCCGACGTTGTCCGCGATCACGGCCGGGTTGCGCGGATCGTCCTCGGGAATTCCAGCCTCGACCTTGCCCACCAGGTCGGCGCCGACGTCGGCGCCCTTAGTGAAGATGCCGCCGCCGAGACGCGCGAAGATGGAGATCAGCGAGGCTCCGAACGAGAGGCCGACCAGGGCTTCCAGCATCGGGCGCATCTCAACGCCGCTGGAACGCAGGAACATGTAATAGCCCGCGACACCCAGCAGCCCGAGACCGACCACCAGCAATCCGGTGATGGCGCCGGACTTGGCGGCGATCGCCAACGCCTGCGCCATGCCGTGCTGGGCGGCTTCCGCCGTGCGGACATTGGCGCGGACCGACACGTTCATGCCGATATAGCCGGTCACGCCGGAGAGAATGGCGCCGATCACGAATCCCAGGGCCGAGAGCTTCGACAGGGCGAAGAACAGGATGACGGCAACGACGATGCCGACGATGCCGATGGTGGTGTACTGCTTGTTCAGATAGGCCTTGGCGCCTTCCTGGATCGCGGCCGCGATTTCCTGCATGCGCTGGTTGCCGGCGGACGCCGCCAGTACCGATTGGGTGGCCCACAATCCGTAGATCAGGGCCAAGGCGCCGCATACGATGACGGCCCAGTAGTAAGTCATGTCCATGTCGAGTTCATCCCCGTCTGAAGAGTCGGTTTTTGGCCGCCCAAATCCATGAAATCCAAAGAGAATCTTTGAGTCAGCCAGGCTTTCGGGCGCGGAGCATAGGGAAAAGGGCGAAACCGCGCAACGGCCCGATTTGCGGGCCCCGCCGGGCTCAGGCCGTGGCCGCGCTGGTTCTTGCGTGGCGCGGCGCACCCCAGAGGACGGCGGCCAGGATCAGCATCGTCGGCGCCAGCGATCCCCACAGCACGGCATTCCAGCCCCAGCTCTGTTCCACCGCCCCGGCCGTCAGGGAACAGATGGCAACGCCGGTAAAGGTCAGGAAGTCGTTGAAGCCCTGGACCTTGGCGCGCTCCGCGGGCTGGTAGCATTTGGTCAGCAGGCTGGTTCCGCCGACGAACAGGAAGTTCCAGCCGAGGCCGAGGAGCACCAGCGCAAACCAGAAATGCAGGATATCGATCCCGGCGAGGCCGATCGCGACCGTTCCGATGAAGCAGGCCGCCCCGGTGAGCAGGACATTGCGCTCGCCAAATCGCCGGATGATGTGGCCGGTGACAAAGGACGGCGCGAACATGCCGAGGATATGGAACGAGATGACGGTCGCGGTCGGGCCGATGGCGAACCCGCAGAACTTCATGGCGAGCGGCGTGGCGGTCATGACGAACACCATGGTGCCGTAGCCGAAGATCGCCGCGAACACGGCTGCGATGAAGACCGGCTGGCGCGCGATCTCGCTCAAAGGACGTCGCGGCCCGCTTGTCTCGGCGGCTGTCGGCGGCGGAAAGCGCAGCGGCAGCAACGGCGGGATCATGGCGAGCGACAGCAGCGCGACGAACAGGAAGGCGCCCGCGAAGGTGAAGGGCGCGAACAGATCGGCGCCGATGGTCGCCAGCCGCGGGCCGATGACGGCGGCCACGACGCCGCCCGCCAGCACCAGGGAGATCGCCTTGGGCCGGAAGGCATCGTCGGCCGCCTCAGCAGCGGCGAACCGCAGATGCAGCGCGAAGGCATTGGATGCGCCCATGATCGCGTTACCGACGCAGAACAACACAAAACTGTTCTGATAGATCGACGCCATGGCGATGCCCCCGCCGGTCGCGCCGATCAACGCACCGATGAAGAACGCATTACGTCGTCCAAGGCCGCGCATCAGATGTGCGGCCGGAATGGTGGTCGCCATGGTGACGACGAACTGCAGGAAAAGGGGCACGGTCGCGAGGCGCGGATCGGCGGCCAGCATCTGCCCGGTCAAAGCGGACACCGTCGCGAACACCGACGTGCAGGAATTCGCCAGGGCTTGCGCCACGGCGAGGAAGAAGACGGTGCGATACTGGGAGTGAGTCGGCATGGGCCGCGACACTGCTTGATCGCGCCCGGCGGGACAAGCACCAATCGTGCTTATTTCAGTTCCATCCGCTCCATGGCGCGGATCGATACCTTGTAGATCTTCCCATCGCCGAGGCGCGCCTTGACCACCTTATCCAGGCGCTGGCGGATCAGCGGCTCCTCGAAGCCGCTCTGCTCGACCTGCTTGCGGCCGAGCAGCTGATGAAGCTCCGTCGTGACGGCGTCATACACCACGGGCAGCTCGTGCTGCACCTGGTCCATCTTCAACGGATCGTCGAACATCAGCAC
>DASYRS010000522.1:0-10138 GCA_036004205.1 Dongiaceae bacterium | reverse complement strand
CAGATGGTGCTGATGGTGTTGCAGGCGGTGACGATGAGGTCCGGCCGCGCGCGCTTGATCGCCCTGTTCATGACGCCAAGGAAATGCGTGAGCAAATCCGCATCCGGCCGGATGCCGTACGGAAAGAACGCATTGTCGCAGAGATAGGCGAGGCGCGCTTGCGGCAGAGCGCGGCGGATTTCGGCGACGATGGTAAGGCCGCCGAGGCCGGAATCGGCGGCGAGGATGGTCGGCGTATTCGCCCGGCTCATCGTGCTATTCGGCTGCCAGTCCGGTGGGCGAGGCGAGGGCCTTGCGGATCAACTCCGCCGTCTCCTTGCGGCCATAGAGCGCGATGAAGGAGCCGAAGCGCGGGCCCTGGTCCTGTCCCAGCAGCACTTCATAGAGCGCCTTGAACCAGGCGCGCAACTCCGGGAACGGATGGCGCTTGCCGATCTCGTAGACCTCGGTCTGCAGGGTCTCGGCATCGGCATCCGCCGGCGCGCGCTCGATATAGGCGAGCAGCTCCGCCAGCGCCTTGCGCTCGATCTCGCCCGGTGCGCGGTACTTCTTTGTCGGCTTCACGAAGTCGCGGTAGTAGTTGATGGCGTAGCCGACCAGCTTGTCGAGGAATGGCGCGGTCTGCGGCGTCGCTTCCGGCCGATAGCGCGTGATGTAGCCCCACAGCTGCGACTTCTCCTCGGCGTTGGCGACGCTGGCGAGGTTGAGCAGGATATTGTAGCTGAGGTCGGAGGTGAGCTTCGGCGGCTGGCCGTTATGGATGTGCCAGACCGGATTCTCCAGGCGTTGCGCCGGCGCTTCCTCTTCGAACTTCGCGTCGAACGTCAGGTAGTCGTCGACGGCGCGCGGGATCACGTCGAAATAGAGCCGCTTGGCCGCCCGCGGCTTCTGAAACATGAAAAGCGCGAGGCTCTCCGGCGGCGCATAGGTCAGCCATTCCTCGACGCTGAGCCCATTGCCCTTGGACTTGGATATCTTCTGGCCCTTCTCGTCCAGGAACAATTCGTAATTGAACCCTTCCGGCGGGCGGCTGCCGAGGATGCGGCAGATCTTTCCGCCCAGCTCCACCGAGGGGATCAGGTCCTTGCCCGACATCTCGTAATCGACGCCGAGCGCGTGCCAGCGCATGCCCCAGTCCGGCTTCCATTGCAGCTTGCAGCGGCCGCCGGTCACCGGCGTTTCCACGTCGCTGCCATCCTCGTCGGTGTAGGTGATGGTGCCGGCGGCGATGTCGTATTTGGTGATCGGCACCTGCAGCACCTTGCCGCTCTTCGGGCTGACCGGCAGGAACGGCGAATAGGTCGAGGCGCGCTCCTCGCGCAAGCTGGGCAACATCACTTCCATGATCTTGGCGTAATGCTTCAGCACCTCCAGCAAGGCGGCATCGAACTTCCCGGCGAGATACATCTCGGTCGAAGACTGGAACTCGTATTCGAAGCCGAAGGAATCAAGGAAGCCGCGGAGCATCGCGTTGTTGTGATGGCCGAAACTCTCGTGCGTGCCGAACGGGTCCGGCACCTTGGTCAACGGCTTGCCCAGGTGCTGGGCCAGCATCTCCTGGTTCGGCACGTTGGTCGGCACCTTGCGCAAGCCGTCCATGTCGTCGGAGAACGCGAACAGGCGGGTCGGAATGTCGCTCAGCCGCTGGAAGGCGCGCCGCACCATGGTGGTGCGCACCACCTCGCCGAAAGTGCCGATATGCGGCAGGCCGGAGGGGCCGTAGCCGGTCTCGAACAGCACATAGCCTTTGGCCGGCGGCGCATCCTTGTAGCGCTCCACCAGCTTGCGCGCCTCTTCGAAGGGCCAGGCGCGCGCGGCTTGGGCATATTGCCGTTCGGAACTCATCGCTTCCCTCGGAAAAACCAATCGCAACCGGCCGAACCTAGTGACTGCGGCCTTGTGGAGCAAGCAGGATTGCGCCCGAAAACGGCGGAATCCGGGCAATTTTGCGCCTATTCATCGCGCCAACCAAGTTCGGCGATCAGCGGCAAGTGGTCGGAGCCGAACCTGGGGCCGAGCTCCGCGCGCGTCAGCATGACGCGCCCGCGCACCCAGACATGGTCGAGCGGCAGGCGCACCAGGGAAGGAAGCCAGACCGGCCAGGATGGCCGCATGCGTCCGTCGTTCGATAGCACCGCGTCCCGCTCCAGGTCGCGCAGATAACGCGACCAGCCGGCGGCGTTGCAGTCTCCGGTCAGGATCAGATCCTCCGGCGCCGTGCGGCAGAGGCCGGCGACGGCTTCGAATTCACCCGGGATGCGATGGCCGTGGCTGAGGCGCAGGGGATTGGTCGGATGGATCGCGACCAAAGCGATCCGGCGCCCCTCGATCGCGAGATCGGCGGCGAGGTGCCGCGGCAACGGATCCTCGCCGATCCCGCTGCTGCGCAGGGTCAGCGGAAAGCGCGACAGGATCGCGATGCCGTAGAGGCTGTCGGCTGAGCAGGTGTCGAGCGCATGGGGAAGGCGCGCCTCCAGGCGGCGAAAGCGCTCGCGCGCTTCGGGCGTCACCTCGGACAGCACGACCACGTCCGCGCCGATGGCGGCGATGCCTTGCAGCGTGCGCTCGAAATCCACGTTCTGGTAAAGCAGATTGGCGGAGACGAGGCGCAACAGCGGCGCGCTGCCGCTCGCCTCCGCCGGCGCCTTCCTCCGCCACAGGCGCCAGCTCCAATAGAGCGCCACCGTCGCCGACAGCGGGATGGCGACTGGGTCGCCGAGCAGGATGCCTCCCATCAAGGCGATGAGGCCGAGCTGCCAAAGCTGCAGGCCCCAATGCTGCGCGACCCCCAGCAGCGGCCGGCGCGGAAACAGAATTGCCAGCAGGCTCGCGACCGCGATGAACGCCGCCAGAAGGTGCAGGAGAAGCAGCAGGACCGAATTCATCCATTTTCCTCGATACCGGGTCGGAATCGACGCAGAATCAACGCATTGCCGATGCGCCGTCAATCCATCCCGCGGGCGCTTCGTGGCCATGGGTCGCGGCATTTTGTTCAAATGCCTGCTCGCTTTTACACCCCCTTCACGATTCTTCTTCAGCATTGCGCCGGGCCGCCTCGATCGCGGCCGCCTTGATGGAAACCGGTCGACTTACAAGGGATCGCACGTGCAAGGCAAAAGGGCTCTGGTCCTGATCGCGATGGCCTGCGCGGCGGTTGGCTTCAGCTCCGTGCTTGGGGGGACCTATCTCTCGGGCGACCGCAGTCTGGCCGACCTCGTCGTCAGCATCGCCGGAGGCGGCAGCGCGCGCCATGCTGGCGACCGCGACGAGGCTGCCGATAGCGGCAGGGAGAGCGCTCTAGACGTCAACCACGAAAGTGACGAGGAGCAGGGCGACGCTGGCGACAGTACGGCCGGCGACGACGCTTCCACGGACAGCGACACCGATCGCGACAGCGACGTCGAAGAGAGCGCAAGCGCCAACGACGCCGGCGACGATGACGGCGGTAGCGATGAAGGCAGTGGCGAGGAAAACAGTAGCCAGGAAGGCAGTGGCGAGGAAGGCGACAACGGCGGCGAAGCCGGCGACGACGCGGATGCCGGTCAAGACGATAGCGCTTCCGCAAGCGAAGACGGCGCGCAAGACGAGTAACCTCTGCACGGTCGACCAAATCCAACGATCAGCTTAGCGCCTTGATTTCCCGATCGCGGCCGCCGGATTGCGTCAGGCTATTCCAGGTCGACGATGGTGGCCTTGCTGTTCACCTTGAACGCCTTGTGCCGCGTGGTCTGATCCTCGATGCAATTGGCGAAGACGACGACATCCTGGTGCATCGCGATGACGGCGGTGTTGCTGCGGTTATGGTGGTTGTCCTCGCCACCCGACCAGGACGGGCCGAGCGCTGAAATGGCGGCGCCTTCGAACATGGCGGGAGTCCAGGGCTGCAGCGTGACATCGATGATGCGGCTCTGCCGCGCGTCGATGCCGGCATATTTGTAGGCCCACAGGATGCCCGAGCTGCCGACCGTATAATAGACCTGGTCGACGGCGTCGCCGGCCGAGCAGGCGAATCCCATCTTGGCCTTGAGGTTCAGATTGCCGTTCCTGCTGACGAGGCCGTGCGTCCAGCAATCCTTGCCGCAGCTCACATGCTTGACCTTGACCTTCGACGTGTAGCCGTTCACCTGCGAGAACGTGGGCAGGCCGCCGGTATCGGTGGCCAGCCCCGTGACCGCCGATTGTGATCCCGCCAGCGAGGGCGCGGCCGAAATCGCGAGCATCAGCGCGGCGGACGCGCCGAGTAGCGTCAAGAAGCGCGACATCAAAGCTCTCCTCAGTTCAATGACCTGTCGCTGGGTCGGGCTGCGGATGAATCCAGTTCGGAAAATCGGTGTGATGCGGGTCACGAAACCGCCGCCATGAATTCATCCCCATCGCTCGGCGGCATGACGGGCCGAGAGCGCTATGGAATCGGCGCGCGATCGATTGCACGTCGCCGCGCCCCGCGCGACATTGTGAATTTGAGCCCCAGCGCTTTGCTCAAATGCCCGGTTATCTTTACGCCGCGTTCACGCATCTTCTTCAGCACTCCTTGATGACGAGCCGCTTCAATGGATGCGGGCGGATTCCCTGGGAATTGCAGCAAAGGAGATCGGCATGCCCCGATTGGGCAGGAAGCAGCGTCTGATACGAACCACGGCCTGGGCGGCACTTGCCTTGGGCTCGGTGCTGGCACCGTGGCATCTTTCGACCGATGGCAATCTGGCACACTTGGCGCTCAGCGCTGCCTATGCCGAAGGCGACGGCGAAGGCCACGGCGGTGACGGCGGCGGCGATGGCGATGGCGGCGGTGGCGGTGGCGGTGGCGATGGCGGTGGTGGCGACGGCGGCGAGGGTGGTGGTGACGGTGACGGTGGCGACGGCGATGGTGGCGGTGATGGCGGCGACCACGACGGCGGTGGCGAGGGCGGCCACGACGGCGGCGAGCACGGCGACGGCGATCACGAACACCATGGCGGCGACCACGAGAACGATGGCGACGATCATGAATCAGACGGCGATCATCAGGCCGACGGCGATGATGAATCCGACGGCGAACAGGCCGAGGATGATTCGGGCGACGGCGCGGATGATGAGGACGATCGGCCGGTGGACGAAGTCGTCGATCAAGACTCGCCGGAACAGGTTGGCGACCTCTGATCTAGCGATCGCCTTGGCCTAGCACCCGTCGCGCGGTGCGGGCATTCGGATTTCGGCCGCCGGTTCATCCTGGCCGGCGGTCGATTTCTTTATGCCCGTCAGTGCCCTTCCCGTTTCGTCGTCAGCGTTTCGGCGGGAAGAGGCCCGGCATCCATCGCTCTGCGTTCCGCGCCGAGAACAGCAAACGTACCGGCGCGCGATGTGACTCCGCCTGGATCATCTTGAGATCGAACAGCGCCTTCAGGATGCGCGTCCTGGTTCGGGGGGATGTGCCGAGAAGCTCTTCGACTTCGCCCCGTGGAAGCGCGCCGCTCTGGAACAGCGCGCGCACAATCGCCTCGGCGCTGGCATCGAGGCTGCCAAGGGCCACCTCTTCGCGCACATGCAGCAAGATTCTGGCCAGCAGCCGATCAACCTCGATCAGGTCGCCCATGAACGAGACTTGGTCGAGGGCCTGTTCCAGAAAGAAACGATTGAAGTCGACGAGCGCCGCCTCGGACAGCGAGCCGCGTCCGTCAAGGTCGCCGCGGCGCGGCTCGTCGGCGGCCTGCAGCAAGGCCTTGTAGCGCTCGACATTGCGCGCCAGCCCGCGGCTCACCGCCCAGAGCGGACTGCCCACACCGATCCGGCGCAGGATTGCATGCGTCAGCAGTCGCGACGCGCGGCCGTTGCCGTCGGCGAAAGGATGGATCCACACCAGGCGATGATGCATCGATCCCAATTCCGACAGCAGCCGCGCTGGCGGCAAGGCATATGCCTGCTCCCACCGCGCCATGAAGCGTGGGATCGCCGCCGGCGAAACCGGAATATGGCGGCCGACCTGGACATCGAGCTTGCGCCACGCGCCCGGCTCGATCTTCGTCTTCTTCCCGCCGGGCAGCTCCAGCCACAAGAGATCCTCCGGCAACGTCTCGCAGAAACGGCGGTGGATTTCCGCCGTCAACGCAGCCATGCCCTCGATCGCCACATCCGCTCCGGAATCGATCCACTCCTGGACCTTGATGTGAGCGATCGCCTCCTGCTGCAAATCCCGCTTCTTGGGGTCCGCCGAGAAATCCCGCGCCAGCGCCCGTTCGATTTCGACGGGATGTGTGTCGTGGCCTTCGATCAGGTTGGAATAGTAGCAGTTCGTCGAACGCACGAGATCGCCGATCGCCGCTGCAACTTGCGGCGCCAGACGGCCGGCGAGGCGGTTGGCATCGCGGTTGAGCTGGAAGGCAAGCTCATAGATCTCGCGCCGAGCGAGATTTGCCTCGGAAACCGTCATCGGCTCCATCAGGGCGAGCGATTCTTCGCTGCGTACTGGCGCTATTTTGGCGCGTTTCATGGCGCGTTCCATAACATCTAATCTATTGATATAAATGTATATATATAAATCAAGCGCGATGCAAGGTGTAGGGTATGGCGCGTTAAATGGCGCGATTGCGGGCGCGTTTACACCAGTCTCCTCCGGCACCACGGCCCGCGCGGACCGGCTGCGCCGCTGGCCGCCAAAGAACTGCTACGCGTAGTACCGCCCGAATCGATTCCCGAGGAAATCGCCCATGTCGCATTGCTCCTGGCGGATGAAGCCCTGCCGCGGCAGCTTGCCGTCGAAGAACAGATCGACCATCGCGGTGATGCCGGCGGCGGTGGTGATCTGGATCGCGCTCATCAGCTTGTCCCCGATCACCTGGGCATAGATCTTCTTGGCATAGCTCTCCTGGGTCAGGCGCCCGTCGCGCATGCCGGTGACGACGACGAAGATCAGCACGACATCCTGGTGCGTGATCGGAACGGAGGTCTCGAGGATGTCCTTGAGGAGCCCGCGCCGCTCCTTGAGGCGCAGATCCTCCAGCAGCATTTTCATGATGTCGCAGTGCCCGGGATAGCGCACGGTCTTGTAGTTGAGGCTCTCGACCTTGCCGTCCAGCGTCTCGCACAGGGTGCCGAGGCCGCCGGACGTGTTGAAGCACTCGTAGTCGATACCATCGAGCGAGAAATGCTCGAGGCCCTCCATCGGCATGATCTCGGTCAGCTTGCCTTCGTGGATCGCTTCGCACGGATTGCAATACTCGTTGATGAGCCCGTCGGTCGACCAGGTGAGATTGTATTTGAGCGCATTGGCCGGGAATTCCGGCAGCGCGCCCACCCGCATGTGCACGTCGCGCAGAGTATCGAACCCTTTGGTGAGCTGATTGGCGACGATGGAAATGAATCCCGGCGCCAGGCCGCATTGCGGCGCGAACGCGGCCTTGGAGGTCTTGGCGATGGCGCGGACGGCGCGGGTGGTCTCCACATCCTCCGTCAGGTCGAAATAGTGCGCGCCGGCATCGGCGCAGACCTGCGCCACGGCGGGATTGAGGAAGAAGGGCAGAGCGGAGATCACCGCATCCTGTCCCTTGGATACCTTGGCCAGCGCGGCGCGGTCGCTGACATCGATCTGGTGGGTCTGTGCCCGGTCGTTCCCAGCTTGCTTGAGGAACGTGGCGTTGCTGTCGGCGAGGGAAATGTCATAGGCGCCGCTGCCATGGAGCAGATCGACGATGGCGCCGCCAATCTTGCCGGCGCCAAGGATCAGGATTTTTCGGGTCATTGGGTTCCTTTGAACTGCCCCAGGCGACGCGCGGCGGGGCTCAGATATTCCATCATGATAAGACCTTGGCAGGGCTTGCCTTAAGCCGGCGAAAGGTGAAAAAAGAGGCAAGAGACCGGCGAATCGACGGGGAATTATGGCAAAACGCAATTTGGATGACACCGACCGCCGCTTGATCTCCCTGCTGCGGGCGAACGCGCGGATGCCGACCGCCGCGCTCGGGCGGCATCTCGGCCTGTCGCGCAGCGCGGTGCAGGAGCGGCTGAAGCGGCTGGAGCGCGACGGGGTCATCACCGGCTACACCATCGTGCTGGGCGAGACAGCGGAGCATCCCGGCGTCTCCGCCCACGTGCTGCTGACCCTCGACCCCAAGTTCCAGGACCGCGCCATGGCGGCGCTGAAAGGCCTGCCGGAGGTGTCGAGTTGCTACACGGTCAGCGGTGTCTATGACGCGGTCGCCATGGTACGCGCCTCGACGTCCGCCCACCTCGACGAAGTCCTGACCCGCATCGGGCGGTTGCCCGGCATCACCCGGACGACGTCGGCGATCCTGCTCTCGACGATGTTCGAGCGGGGTTGATCGCACTCTCAATGGCTGTCATCCCGGGTCGCGCTTCGCTTGCCCGGGATGACAGCGATGGAGAGTGAGTGCGCCGCTAAAAATCCCCGAACGCGGCGATCGCCGCGGTGTCGTAGCCGCGGCTGGCGATCAGCAGCTGGCGCGAATAGGCGTGCAGCAGGCGGCCTTCGCTGAGCTCGTCGGCGCTGGCGGTCTCCACCACCTCGCCGGTGCGCATGATGGCGAGGCGCGCGCACATATGCGCGACGACGCCGAGATCGTGGCTGACCAGCACGTACGTGAGGCCAAGCTGCTGGCGCAGGTCGGTCAGCAGGTTCAGCACCTCCGCCTGGATCGAGACGTCGAGCGCGGAGGTCGGCTCGTCCAGCAGCACCACCTTGGGCTCCAGGATCAAGGCGCGCGCGATCGCGACGCGCTGACGCTGGCCGCCGGACAATTGGTGCGGATAGCGGAAGCGGAACGACGGACCGAGGCCTACCCGGTCCAGCGCAGCCCGCACCCGCGTCTCGATATCGTCGAACCCATGGATGGTCAGCGGCTCGCTCAGGATGCGGTCGACGGTATGCTTCGGGTGCAGCGAACCGTAGGGATCCTGGAACACCATCTGCGCCAGGCGCCGCTGGGCGCGCGGCCGCTTTGCCGCCAGCAGGTGCCCGGCCAGCGACATGCGCCCGGTCCAATAGGGGTTGAGCCCCGCGAGGGCGCGCAGGATGGTGGATTTACCCGACCCCGATTCCCCGACCAACCCATAGCTTTCGCCCGGCGCCACGGTGAAGCTGACATTCTTCACCGCATCGACCCGGTCGGCGCCGTGGCCGAAGCTGATCGACAGGTTCTCGATCTCGATGATGGGCTGGGTCACAGGCTGGGTCACGATCGCACCGGCTCCATCCAGGTGGGATCGCGCTGCAGCACCGGCAGGCGCGCGCGGCGACGATCGATCTCCGGCGGGCAGGCCAGCAGGCCGCGCGTATAGGGATGGCGCGCCTGCTCCAGCTCGCTCGCGGTCAGTTTCTCCAGCACCTGGCCGGCATACATCACCAGCACGCGGTCGCAGAAGGTCCGCACCAGGTTGAGATCGTGGCTGATGAAGATGAGGCCCATGTGCCGCGTCTTCACCAGGTCGTCGAGGATCGCCAGCACCTGCAGCCGCACCGTCACGTCGAGCGCGGAGGTCGGCTCGTCCGCGATCAGCAGCTCCGGCTCGGCCATCAGCATCATGGCGATCATGGCGCGCTGGCCCATGCCGCCGGAAAGCTCATGCGGCCAGGCGCGGAACACCCGCTCCGGATCGCGGATGCGCACCGAAGCCAGCATGCCGAGCGCGTGGTGGCGCGCTTCGGCGCCTTCCTTGATGTCGCGCGCGGACTCCAGCAACTGTTGGCCGATGGTCATCACCGGGTTCAGCGAATATTTCGGGTCCTGCATCACCATGGCGATACGCTTGCCGCGGATGGCGCGCCATTGCTGGGCATCGAGGCCCAGCAGGTTCTGGCCATGAAAGGCGAGCTTGTCGGCC
The DNA here is from genome assembly GCA_036004205.1 of Dongiaceae bacterium. Taxonomy (GTDB): domain Bacteria; phylum Pseudomonadota; class Alphaproteobacteria; order Dongiales; family Dongiaceae; genus Dongia_A. Next base: position 325 of record DASYRS010000522.1, on the reverse strand, counting down.
GTGACCTTGCCGGGCGTGAGGCCGAGGATGGCGCGGCCGGTCTGCGACTTGCCCGACCCGGATTCGCCGACGATGGCCAGCTTCTCGCGCCCCATAGTGAAGCTGACGTCGCGCACCGCGTGCACGTCGCCGACCGGCGTGTTGAAATGGATATTGAGCTTCTCGACCTCGAGAATGGGCGCGCTGTCCATCAGCCCTCCCGCGGGTCAAGCACGTCGCGCAACCCGTCGCCGATCAGGTTGAAGCCGAGGCTGACGATGAAAATGGCGATGCCCGGATAGGTGCAGACCCACCATTGCTCGAGGATCTGGTTGCGCCCTTCGGA
>DASYRS010000521.1:0-14689 GCA_036004205.1 Dongiaceae bacterium | reverse complement strand
TTGTCGCGCTCGGGCTGCTGTTCATCCTCAATCTCGGCCTGTGGAAGGAGATGGTGGAGACGCTGGTCCTGGTCGTCTATGCCACCGTCGCATCCCTGCTGATCGGAATTCCGATCGGCATCCTGGCGGCACGCCGCCCGGCGGTCTGGAAGGCGATCGCGCCGATCCTGGACATGATGCAGACCCTGCCGACCTTCGTGTATCTGGTGCCGATGCTGGCGCTGTTCGGCCTTGGCGCGGTGCCGGGCCTGTTCGCGACCGTCATCTTTGCGGTGCCGGCGCCGATCCGCCTGACCTATCTCGGTATCAGCCAGGTCCCGGTGGCCCTGATCGAAGCCGGTGAATCGTTCGGTTCCACGCGATCGCAATTGCTGTTCAGGGTGAAGCTCCCGGCCGCCTTGCCGACCATCATGGCCGGCGTTACCCAATGCATCATGCTCTCCCTGTCGATGGTGGTGATTGCCTCGATGGTGGGCGCCGGCGGCCTCGGCGCGCCGACCATCCGCGCGCTGGCGACCAACAACATATCGCTCGGCGCCGAAGCTGGGCTTGCCATCGTCATCGTGGCGATCATTCTGGATCGCGTGATGAAGCAGCGCACGGTCAGGAAATAGGGGACGGGCCATGAGCAATGCATTGAGCGCCGTCCGGTTCGAGCATGTCGACGTGGTCTTCGGCCTGCGCGCGCCGGAAGCGATCGGACTCCTGGACCGGGGCGAGGGACGCGACGCCATCCTGACCAAGACCAACTGCCTGATCGCCGTCCACGACGCCTCGGTGTTCGTCAACGAGGGCGAGATCCTGGTGCTGATGGGCCTCAGCGGCTCGGGCAAGTCGTCGCTGCTCCGCTGCATCAACGGTCTCAACAAGGTCAGCCGCGGCAAGGTCCTGGTGCATGACGGCAACGGCGAGGTCGACGTCGCGAGCTGCGACCCGGAGATGCTGCGCCGCTTGCGCCGCAACCGCATCTCCATGGTGTTCCAGCAATTCGGCCTGATGCCGTGGCTGACGGTACGGGACAATGTCGGGTTCGGGCTCGACATCCGCGGGCTCGCCAAGTCCGAGCGCGACCGCATCGTCGATGAGAAGATCAAGCTGGTGCGGCTCGACCAGTTCGCCAACAAGTTCAGCCACGAGCTCTCGGGCGGCATGCAGCAGCGCGTCGGCCTCGCGCGCGCCTTCGCGACCGAGGCGGACATCCTGTTGATGGACGAGCCGTTCTCCGCGCTCGATCCGCTGATCCGCGAGCATCTGCAGGACGAGCTGATCGAGCTGCAGCAGAAGCTGAAAAAGACCATCGTGTTCGTCAGCCACGACCTGGACGAGGCGCTGAAGATAGGCACCCGCATCGCCATCATGGAAGCGGGCAAGGTGGTGCAGTTCGGCGTGCCGGAGGAGATCATCCTCAACCCGGTCAACGACTATGTCCGGCAGTTCGTCGCCTCGATGAATCCGCTGACCGTGCTGAAAGGCGGCACGTTGATGCGCCCGATCACCGATCTGGTGCGCGAGCCGGGCGGCAGCACGCTGCAGCTCGACCGCGCCGGCAAATGCCGCTGCCAGCTCGACAGTCGCGGCAAGCCGACCAACCTGATGGTCAATGGCAAGCCGGGCGAACTGGTACCCTATGCCACCGACCTCAATCTCGCGCGCCTGCCGGATCACGTGATGATCTGCGGGACCGAGCGCACGCCGATGCGCGCTGCCGTCACGGTGCGCTCGCAGACCAAGCGGCCGATGGTGCTGCTGGGCGAGGATGGCGTGCTGATCGGCGTGGTGGGCGAGCACGAGATCTATCGCGGCATGCTGCGCCAGAGCGAGTATGCCAGGGTCGACGGCGCGCCGCCGATGTGATCGAGCGTGCTATCTCTCACAACAAGATCTCGCCAGAAAGAAAACCCCCTCTCCCCTCGCGGGAGAGGGTTGAGTAGGCTTAGCGAACGGAGTGAACTTAGCCGGAGCTGGGTGAGGGCGCGAGCCGCAGGCGCACAGCGCGCAAGCGCTGCAGGTGCAGAGTTCGAACCTGCCCTTCTGGCGCTCTTGCGAGCGCGCGTGCCTATAGGCACGCAACCCCTCATCCAACTTCGCCTAGGCTCGGCTTCGCCTCGCCAAGGCTTCGTATCCTTCTCCCGCAGGGGGAGAAGGGAGTTGCCTTTGGTGCGAGGCCAGGAGTGCCCATGATCGCCGCCATCCTGTTCGACAAGGACGGGACCCTCTATGACTTCTACCACACCTGGGGCGCGCTGACCGAGAAGGCGGCGCTGACGGTGGCCGGCGGCGACGCCGAGCGCGCTCGTTTTCTCATGGAGAATTCCGGCAAGGACCCCGTGACCGGCAAGTATTCGCCGTCCTCGCCGATCGCGGCCGGCAGCAACCGGCAGATCGTCGAGTGCTGGTGCGGCCTGATCCAGCGCGCCGACGTCGACGACGTGTACGAGACTGTGCGCCTGATGTTCCTGGACCATCAGAAGAACGGCGCCGACCCGGTGCTCGACCTCGACCTCTTTTTCGGACGGCTGCGGGGGCGGGGCCTGCGCCTCGGCGTCGCGACCATGGACAGCGAGGAGGCCGCCCGCGCCGCCATGCTGCGGGCGAAGGCGGCGCACCATCTGGACTTCATCTGCGGCTACGATACCGGCCACGGCGTGAAACCGTTGGGCGGCATGGTGGAAGCCTTCGCGCGCCAGGTCGGCGTCGCCGTGTCCGCGCTCGCGGTCGTCGGAGATTCGCCGCACGACATGCACATGGCCCACGCCGGCAAAGCCGGCCGCGCCATCGGCGTGCTGACCGGCGTCTCCCCGCGCGAGGCGCTGCTCGAAGCAGGCGCGCACGACGTGATCGACAGCATCGCGGAGTTGGAAGGCATTCTCTGAAGCCACTCTCAGAATGTCATCCCGGCCAAGCCACGCAGTGGCGCAGAGTCGGGACCCATGCGCGCCGTTGGTGTCACGGCGATTCCCTATGTCGCGGGTCGTGCGACGCTTGCCCGGGACGACAGTTTTTTGGAGTGGCTAGACCGTCAACACGCCCTGCATCGCCGCCACACACCGCCCGCTGATGCTCGGTGGCGCGACCTTGCCTTTGCGTAACTGGGCGTAGCCGTGGAGCAGGCTGGGGCGACCCATTTCGATTCCTTGGCGCGCTTCCAGGTGGAAATCGCAATCGGGTCGATGGTCGAGTTGCGCCAGCAGCGCGGTCAAGGACGCGGTCGCGCTGCCGGTCGCCGCATCCTCGCCGATGCCGTCATAGGGCGAGAGGTTGCGCGCCTGGATACGCACGCCTTCGTCGGCCGGCCACTTCACATAGAGATGTACGCCCTCGATGCGGTGGCTGGCGCGGATCAGGTCGAAGGCCGGCAGATGCGCGCGCGCCTTGCCCAGGGCGGCGACGTCGCTCACTTCGACGAACATGAATTCCAGTCCGACCGAGGCGACCATGGGCGGGTGGGTGCTGGTGACGATCTCGGATTCCCGCAGGCTCAGCGCCGCGGCGACGGCGGCGACAGCCGGAGCTTCCTGGGTGGAGACGGTCAGCGGCGCGGTCAGCGAGGCGCCGATCACACGCTCGCCGATGCGCTCGAGGCGGAGGCGGACCAGGCCAGCCTTCTCCTCGAACACCAGATCGTCGCTTGGCAGCGGCCGGTCGTTTGCCAGCGCGAAGGCCGCGCCGATATTGGGATGACCGGCGAACGGCACCTCGGCTGTTGGTGTAAAGAGCCGCACGTGGGCGGTGTGCGCCTCGTCTCGCGGCTTCAGGATGAAGGCGGTCTCCGACAAATTGAACTCGCGCGCGATCGCCTGCATGCGTGCCCCATCCAGCGCGTCCGCATCGAACACGATGGCCGCCGGGTTGCCTTGCAGCGGCGCCTCGGCGAAGACATCGACGATGGCGTAGCGGAACTGCGTCATGCGGCGGAGCGGTTCTGCAGCAGGAAATTCCGCATCACGTCGAGCCCGGCCTTGGTATGGAAACGCCCGAAGCCGATGCGGAAGCGGTCAGGCGGCGTCGGCGTCAAGCTGGAGCGATAGATCGAGGCGGGCAGCAGGACCACGCCGACCTCTTCCACCAGGCGCTTGCAGAAGGTCTCGGCGCCGTCAGCCCCGAGATAGCGCGGATAGGCAACGCACCCGCCGTCCGGCCGCCGCCATTCGAACCAGCCGGGGAATTCGTTGAAGAAGCTGTCGACCAATTCGACGTTGACCTTGAGCAGCGCGAGGTTGCGGCCGATCACCTTGTCGCGCGCCTTCAAGGCGATGATGGCGAGATGCTCGCTCGGCCCGGCGTTGCAGATCGAGAGGTAGTTCTTGAGCTTTTCCATCCTGCCGAGCAGCGAGTGATCCTTGCACGCGATCCAGCCAACGCGCAGCCCGGGCAGGCCATAGGCCTTGGACATCACGCCCAGCGACAGGCCGTGCTCGTACGCCTCCACTGCGGCAGGCAGCTGCTTGGCGTGATCGAGCTCCAGCCCGCGATAGACCTCGTCGGAGAACAGCCAGATGCTGTGCTTGCGGCACAACGTCACCAGAGCATCGAAGGTCGCGCGGTCGATCACCTTGCCGGTCGGGTTGTGCGGGAAGTTGATCGAGATGAGCTTGGTATTCGGGCGGATCTTGGACGCAAGCTCGTCCAAATCCAGGTCCCAGTTGCGGTCGGCGCGCAACGCCACGCCTTCGGTCGCGCACAGCGACAGCGGCAATTGCTCGGCCGACTGGTAGTTGGGCGTGACGACGATGGCGTGGTCGTCCTTGGTCAACAGCGCATGCATTGCGCAATAGATGCCTTCCTCCGCGCCGGCGAAGGCGAGCACGTCGTCGCTGCTGACGCCCTTGTAGGTCGCGGCGATGGCGGCGCGCAGCTTCGGCGTGCCCCAGGTCTCGATGTAATGCAGCGGCAGCTCGTCCCATTCCGCGCGGTCGGCGGGGCCGGCCAGGGCCAGCAGCTCCTTGACGGTGAGAGTCTGCGCGTCCGACGGCGTCATATGCCAGCGCGCGGCGAACTCCCACTTGCCGAGATAGACTTCGAGGTTGAAATCGGGGAGCTGGGTCATTGGGCGGCCTTCATGCTGGAATTGCGCGCGGCGTTGAGCAGCGCATAGACGGTGGCGCGCGAGACGTTCATCGCGCTCGCCACATGCGGGGCGGCGTTGCGGGCGGCGAACAAGCCGGCCGCGTCGATCTCCGCGATCAGGGCGATGCGCTCCTCGCGCTCGAGCGCCTTCAGCGCCTTGCGCTTCTTGTCGAGGAACGCGCGGATAGTGAGGTTGATATGCTCGCGCCAATCCTGGCGGAACATCGCCTCCGGCCGCGGCTCGCTCGGCGCGGCGAACGCCGACAGCAGCTTGATCGCCTGGTCGAACTGCGAGACGTCCATGTTGACGCACATCAGGCCGATGCGCTTGCCCTTGGCATCGCGCAGGGCGGCGGTGATGGATTTGAGCCGCGCGCCATCGGGGTTGGCCTTGTCGTACGGGCCGAACACGTCGCGATCCAGATGCAGCTCGATATCGTCGCCCAACAAAGACTCATCGCCGGCCTGGCGGTGCGAGAAGGCGTTCCAGATGTCGACGATGCGGTCGCTGCACAGATCGTGGATCACCACCTCCGCATGGGGATGGAGCAGGGCGGCGATGGCCTGGGCGACGGGGCGGTGCTGGGCAAAGGGATCGGTCATGGACGCATAAAAGCCGTCTGGCGGACGATCTGTCAAGAAAGACAAAATGTCTTGTTACAAGATCGCCCTTGACTATTTCGATGATCATATATTCAATGAAAATGTGGTCAATGAAATATCAGGACGCAGGCCGTACCAGTTAAGGCGCCGGGCGGAGAGCGCGGAGGAGACGCGCCGCCGGTTGGTCCAGGCAACCTTTGAACTGCACGGCGAACAAGGAATCGCGGCCACCACCATGAAGCAGATTGCGGAACGGGCAGGGGTCGGCGCCGGGACCGTCTATCACCATTTCCCGACCCTCGAGGACACCGTCACGGCCTGCGGGCAGATGGTCATGGCGACCTACCCGCCGCCGACGGAGGCGATATTCGCTGGAATCGGCCCGATGAAGGAGCGGCTGCGGCTGCTGGCGCGCGCACTGTTCAGCCACCGCGACAGCGTCCTATTCGATCGCATCCGGCCGGATGGCGAAGGGATGCCGATCATTCGCCGGTTCGTCGACGAGGAGGAGCGGCATCGCATCGAACTGACGCGCGCGGCGCTGGCGCCGTTCGCGATCGATCGCGACATGATCCGCATCGCGGCGGCGCTGCTGGATATCGGGGTCTATCGCGCCTTGCAGAGCGTCGGCCTGTCGCTGGACCAAGCGGCCGACACCATCGCCGACATCATTCAAGCACGCCTGACGCGCAAGGACTGACGCTGGGAGAGAAATATGGAAACCAAGATCACCGAGATTGCCGACGGCATCTATCGCCTTTCGACCTATTTTGCCGAGGTGGCGCCGCCTGCCGGCTTCACCATCAACCAGTTCCTGGTGAAGGGCGACGAGCCGCTGCTGTTCCATTGCGGCATGCGCGGGATCTTTCCGCTGGTCTCCCAGGCGGTCGCGAAGATCGTGCCGGTGGATAGCCTGCGCTGGATCACCTTCGGCCATGTGGAATCGGACGAATGCGGCTCGATGAACAAATGGCTGGAAGCGGCGCCGCGCGCCGAGATCGCGCATGGCCAGATCGCCTGCATGGTGTCGCTGCACGATATGGCCGACCGCGAGCCACGTCCGCTCGCGAATGGCGAGGTGCTCGATCTCGGCGGCAAGCGCGTGCGCTATCTCGACACGCCGCACGTCCCGCATTGCTGGGAAGCGGGCGTGGTCTATGAGGAGACCACCGGCACGTTGCTGTGCGGCGATCTCTTCACCCATTTGGGAGATGTGCCGGCGCTGACCGGCAACGACATCGTCGGCCCCGCCATCGCGGCGGAGGAGATATTCCACGCCACCAGCGTCGGCGCCGCCACCGCGCCGACGATCCGCAAGCTCGCGGACCTTCAGCCGCGCACGCTGGGGCTGATGCACGGCTCATCCTTCAACGGCGATTGCGAGCATGCGCTGCATGTGCTGGCGGATTACTACGCCATCGGGTTGAAGGCGATGGCGGCTTAGGGCAAGCGGTCGCGCTATTGCTGGATGCCAGCCTTGCGCAGGCCATCCACGATGCGCTCGAAGTCTGCGGGATCCTTATAGGGCGCGGTGTTACGCCGATACTCAAGGGAATAGGTGGGATTGATCCTTAGCGCTTCCTGCCACGCTGCCTGGGCCTCGGGCTTCCGGTCGAGATAGCCGTAGCAAGCAGCAAGCAGGACACGCGAGATGTCGGTTTCAGGCTTGCGCACAATGCGCCGCTTCAAGAGGGCCGCCGCCTCCTCGTAGCGCCCGAGACCGAAATAGGCCATCGCCAGATGATGCAGGAACGGGTCCTGATCGTTGGGATCGAGCCGCATCGCGGCCTTCAGCGGCTCCACCGCTTCCTCCGACCGTCCCGCATAATACAGGGTCTGACCGAGCAGGCTGTGGGCCCAAGCGAAATTGGGATCCAAGGAGAGCGCTTTCCGTGCTTCTTCAATTGCCCGGTCATGATGCCGGAGGCTGAGTTCCGCCAGTCCCAAAACCCAATGAGCTTCGGGATCGTCACCGTCGAGGGCCACTGCCTTTTGCGCCAGTTCGAGCGCCTTTTGAAATGACTCCTCTGGCAGAGCATTCCACTGGTTCGCATGATCCAAAAAATGCACGCAAGCCAGAAAAGAGTACGCCCGGGTGAACGTGGCGTCGAGCTCGATGGCCCTTTCCAGAAGTGGGCGCGCCTCTTGGTTTGCTTCCTTAGTGCGCTGCCACTGCAACTGCCGACCTCGCAGGAAACAATCATAAGCCTCTAGATTATCCGTGCCCCTGCGTTCGATCCGCCTTCGCTCGCCTTCGCTTAGCTTCATCGCCAGGGTCGAGACGATTTCGCGGGTCACCTCGTCCTGCACGGAGAAGATGTCGTGCAGGTCGCGGTCGTACCGTTCAGCCCACAAATGCCCACCCGTTGTCCCGTCGATGAGCTGGACGGCGATCCTTACCCGGTTTCCTGCCTTGCGGACGCTTCCCTGGAGCACAAACCGAACACCAAGCTCTCGACCGATGTCCTGCACTTTGGCGGCCTTGCCTCGGTAGGTGAAGGCGGAGTTGCGCGCAATCACGAACAATCCGGAGACTTTCGACAAGTCGGCGATGATGTCCTCGGCGATGCCGTCGCTGAAATACTGTTGCTCCAGATCACCGCTCAGATTGTCAAACGGCAGAACGACGATCGACCGCCCGGCGGGAGGGACAGGCATCGGCGAGTTGCTTGCGGGTGTTGCCTCCGACCGCAACGCATAAGCCCGGACTGGAGCCGCGATGTTCTTGAGGAGCCGCTCACCCAGATCTTCGAAACCGACGTCGAGCTTGCGCGCAACTTCTTCTCGGACCTTGGCCGAGACGCAGATACCCCCCGGTGCGGCAAGCTCCTGCAATCGGGCGGCCAGATTGACACCATCGCCGTAGAGATCGCCGCTCTCGACCATGACATCGCCGAGATTGACGCCGATACGCAGCTCCATGCGGCCGTCAGCGGATGAGGCTGCATTGGCCGCAGCCATGCCATCCTGCAACCCGACGGCGCATGCGACTGCCTCGACCACGCTGCCGAATTCGGCCAGCAAGCCATCTCCGGTCAGCTTAAAGACCCGGCCTTGATGGTGAGCAATCTGCGGCTCCATCACCTCTTTGCGATGCGCCTTGAGTCGAGCGAATGTGCCTGCTTCGTTCTGTTCCATCAGCCGCGTATAGCCGACAACGTCAACGGCGAGGATCGCGGCGAGACGGCGTTGAACGCGCTCTTCGGCCATGATGTGCGGCTACCCCCAGTGCGGACAGCACTCGGGATTGTATGGGTGGCTCTTTCATATGTCTATCGCGCCGCGCACTCTGCTTTGCTGCGCCTCGCCTAGTCCAGCATCGCTGCGGCGATTGCCGGCAACGCAACGCCTGCTTTCTCCCGCAGCACGAAATCGGCCAGCTTGCTGAGCGGGGTAAAGTCAGGGTTGATCTCGATCACCGTTGCATTGTTGGAGCCGGCGATGAAAGGCAGCTCGGCCGCCGGATCGACCATGGTCGAGGTGCCGATGCTGAGGAACAGGTCGCACTGCGCTGCCGCCTGCTGGGCGCGGCTCAAGGCATCGCCGCGCAGCGCCTCGCCGAACCACACGACATCGGGGCGCAGCAGGCTTCCGCAGGCGGCGCAGCGCGGTGGTGGCTCGTCGGTCGGTTCCCAGCTCTCCGCTGGATGCTGATGATCGAAGCAGATGGTGCGGCGGATGTTGCCGTGCAGTTCGACCAGGTTCTTGCTGCCGGCCCGCGCATGCAGGCCGTCGACATTCTGCGTGGCGAGGAAGAAGCCGCGCCGCGCCGCCTCGATCCGCGCGAGCGCGTGATGGCCGGCATTGGGTTCTGCCTTCGCGGCCACGCCGCGGCGCCACTCGTACCACTCCCACACCGTGCGCGGGTTGCGCTGGAAGGCTTGCGGCGTTGCGAGGTCTTCCGGGCGATACTTGGCCCAGAGCCCGGTCTGCGTGTCGCGGAAGGTGGAGAGGCCGCTCTCGGCCGAGATGCCGGCGCCGGTGAAGGCGACGATGCGCCGGGCGGCACGCAGGCGATCGATCAGGTCCGAGGAAAGATCGATCGCCATCAAGAAACACAGTCAGAACCCCTTCCCCCCTTGTGGGGGAAGGTTGGGATGGGGGGTGATGCAGCGCTGCGGCCATGACGTTTGGCGCTCTTTCGAGCGCGCGCGGCTATCGCCACGCTACCCCCCATCCAGCTCCGGCTAAGCTCGCTCTGCTCGCTAAGCCTGCGCATCCTTCCCCGGCAAAGGGGGAAGGGGGATTTGTGAGGGCTAGAGCCTTTCATCGCTACATATTACATCCGCTCCGGCACCTCGATGCCGAGCAGGCTGAGCGACAGCTCCAGCGTCCGCAGCGTCACCGCGCACAGCGCCAGGCGCGATTGGAGCAGAGCCTTGTTCTGTTCGCTCAGTATGTGGAACTGGTTGTAGTAGCTGCTGAAGGTCTGCGCCAAGCCGAACGCGTAGTCCGCGATCTTGTTGGGGCCGCGCTCCTCGTATGCTGCGGCGATGGCGTCGGGCAGGGCCCCTAGCGCCAGCAGCAGATCGCGCTCGCCGGGTTCCGGTGGCAGAATCTTGCCGGGCTTGTCGCCCTGCGCTTCCGCCTTGCGCAGGATCGATTTGGTGCGCACGGCGGCGTACTGCAGATACGGGCCGGTCTTCCCCTCAAAGCGCGTGAAGCGATCGAGATCAAACACATAGTTCGCGACCGGATGGTTGCTGAGGTCGGCGAACTTCAGCGCGGCGAGGCCGACCTTGCGCGCGATCTCCTGCCGCTCGGCCGGTTCGTAGTCGGTGGCGAGGCCCTGCTCGTTGAGACGCGCCATCGCGGCGTTGCTCATCATCGCGATCAGGTCCTGCAGCTTCATCACGCCGCCGGCACGGGTCTTGAACGGCTTGCCGTCCGGCCCGTTCATGGTGCCGAAGCCGAGATGCTCCATCCGCGCCTTGCCGTTGATGCCGGCCATGATGGCGGCGCGGAACACCTGCTCGAAATGCAGGTGCTGGCGCTGGTCGACGATGTAGAGGATGAAGTCGGGATTCTGCTCGTGCACTCGGTCGACGATGGTGGCGAGGTCGGTGGTGGAATACATCGCCGCGCCGTCCTTCTTGATCAGGATCAGCGGCGGGATCTCCTTCTTGTCGTCGGGCTTGGCGACCGGGATGATCAGCGCGCCCTGGTCTTCGCGCGCGATGCCCATCGCCTTCATCTTCTCGACCATCGGGGCGATCAGCGGGTCGACGCAGGCTTCGCCCTTCCACAGATCGAAATGCACGCCGAGCGCGCCATAGTCGCGCTTCATGGTCTCGACCGAGACGTCGAAGAAATGCTGCCACAAGGCGCGATAGCCGGGCCGGCCCTGCTGCAGCTCGGCAGTCGCCACGCGCGCCTTCTCCATGCGCGCAGGGTCGGCCTTGCAGGTGGCGGCGGCGGTGGGATAGATCTCTTCCAGCTCGTCGACCGTGACCGGGCTCGCGTTCGGATACGGCCCTTTGAAGGTGGGATCGAAGTAGGGCAAGTCGGGCCGGCGGATCTCCAGTTCGGAGATGATCATGCCCATCTGCAGGCCCCAATCGCCCATATGCACGTCGCCGACCACCTCGTCGCCGGCGAAGATGAACAGGCGCCGCAGCGCTTCGCCGATGATGGCGGCACGCAGATGGCCGACATGCATGGTCTTGGCGATGTTCGCGCCGCCGTAATCCATCACCACCATCTCGCGCTTCTTGGTGGGGACGCCGATACGCTCGTCGGCGGCGATCTTGTTGGCGTGCTCGGCGAGTGCCGCATCGGTCAGGGAGAGATTGATGAAGCCCGGCCCGGCCAGCGAGATGTCGCGGAGCTTCGGCAGCGACTGCAGCTTGCCCATCACCTGTTCGGCGATGGCGCGCGGGTTCTGCTTCGCGGCCTTGGCGGCGGCGAGGGCGCCGTTGCACTGGAACTGGCCGAGATCGGGCCGGTTGGAGATCGTCACCCGCCCATATTCAGCCGGCAAACCAAGCTCGCTGAACACCCGCGCCACGACATCGGTGAGCACGCCGCTTAAAGAAGACATCGAAAGACTCTGATTTTGTAGTTTTTATCGTCAGAAGTTGGGGTGGCTGTCGGCCCCGTTCGCACGCCGTCGGCCGCGTCGGCCGCCGGCGGGCTGGTCGGCGCCGAGGGTGGCCGCCATCTTGGAGGTGAGCGGACCTAGGCGCGTGACGATGCTATCGACGGTCGGCATGTCGCCCGGCTGGTGATGGTCGAGCGAGGTGCGCAGCGCCTGCAGGTGCTCCGGCGAGGTGCCGCAGCAGCCACCGACGATGCGGGCGCCGGCATCGCGCACCACCTTGGCATATTCCGCCATCAGCTCCGGCGTGCCGTTGTAGCGGATGTGGCCTTCCTCGTAGTACGGGATGCCGCAATTGCCCTTGGCGACGATCACGTCGCCGGGGAGCGCCGCTGCGGCCAGTTGCGTGATGGTGACGGCAAGGTCCGGCGCGCCGACGCCGCAATTGGCGCCGTAGGCGACGGGCTTCGGGTCCAGCTCATGGACGAAGGCGACGAAATCCGCCGGCGTCAGGCCCATCATGGTCCGGCCGTTGGTGTCGAACGAGCAGGTGGTGACGATGGGCAGGCCGGTGGTCGCCGCGCCCTTGACGGCGGCAGTCACCTCTTCCTTCGACGACATGGTCTCGATCCACAGCACATCGACCCCGCCCTCGGCCAGGGCGCGCGCCTGCTCGGCGAAGGCGTCCGCGCCGTCGTCGATGGTGAGGGGGCCGAGCGGCTCATAGAGTTCGCCGGTCGGGCCCATGGAGCCGGCCACGATGATCTCGCGCCCCTTCTCCTGCTTCGCCTTGTCGGCGATGCGGCGAGCGATGCGGGCGGCCTCGCGATTGATCTCGCGCACCTTGTCCTGGAAATTGTGCAGCTTCAGCCGATAGCGCGTGCCGCCGAAGCTGTTGGTCAGGAACAGGTCCGCGCCGGCATCGACGAACGACTGGTGCAGCGCCTCGATCCGTTCCGGGTGGTCGAAATTCCACATCTCCGGCGCGTCGCCGGTCATCAGCCCAGCCGCGAACAGATTGGTGCCGGTGGCCCCATCCGCTATCAGAAAGGGGCGGCTGTTCAGGAGTTGCTGGAAACGGTCTGACATCAATGATCTCTTGGCGCTGAATCTCTGTGGATATCGCTGCTGCATTGCAACCTAGGCTGTTCGGCCCGGTCCGGCAAGAGTCAAGGCCGTGGCGTTTATGGACGCCCCATGGACGAGGCCAAGTCCTTGACTTAAAAGGATAGGAGGCGCCGCGACGAGTGCCAGGGAGGGCTGAAACGTGGATCTCGGAATTGCCGGCAAGAAGGCCATCATCTGCGGCGCGAGCAAGGGTCTGGGCAAGGCCTGCGCCGAGGCTCTGGCGCGCGAGGGGGTGAAGGTCACGATCGCGGCGCGGCACTTGGCATCGCTGGCCGAGACGGCGGAAGAGATCCGCCGGTCGACCGGCAACCGGGTCACCTCGGTGGTGGCGGACGTGACGACGGGCGAGGGGCGGCAGGCCCTGCTTTCCGCCTGCGCGGAGCCGGATATCCTCATCACCAATTCCGGCGGGCCGCCGGCCGGCGATTTCCGTGACTGGGGCGAATATGAATGGCACCAGGCGCTCCAGAACAACATGATCACCCACATCCTGCTCATCAAGGCGGTGGTGGACGGCATGGTCGAGCGGCGCTGGGGCCGCATCGTCAACATCACCTCGTCGGCGGTGAAGTCGCCTTATCCGACCCTCGGCCTCTCCAACGGCGCGCGTGCGGGCCTGACCGGCTTCGTCGCCGGCTTGTCGCGCGAGGTCGGCAAATACAACGTGACCATCAACAACCTGTTGCCCGGCTCGCACGAGACCGACCGCCTGGTGAAGCTGACCGCCGCCGACGCTCGCAAGCGCCGCATTCCGGTCGACACCGCGCTGGCGGAAGCCAAGGCGGCGGAAGCCAGCGGCCGCTTCGGCACGCCGGAGGAATTCGGCGCGATCTGCGCGTTCCTGTGCAGCCAGCACGCCGGCTACATCGTCGGGCAGAACCTGCTGGTGGATGGGGGGACCTATCCGGGGACGCTGTAGTTGGGGCTGGCGTCCGAGTCCTTCTTGCTCCTCGCGGCGGCAGGGCGATCGCATTTGAAGATGAGAGCCATAGAAGGGCAGTTACTTGCGCGACAGGGTTTTGCAGAACACCTCGATCTCTTTCTCGGTGTTGAAGTAGTGAACCGACGATCGCACCACCTGCGATAAACCGCGCCGGCCGAAATCGAGCTGGGCGGAGGATTTGCTCGAGACCGAGACGTTGATATTCGCGGCGCGCAGCCTAGCCTGGATGGCGCGCGGCTCTTCGTCCTTCTTCGTGAAGGTGACGATGCCGGAGCGGACCTGGCCGAGATCCTGGACCTTCACTCCCGGCAAGCGCGCGAGCTCCTCGCGCAGATGGTCCGCCAGCATGGTCACACGCGCGCGGATCTGGTCGAGGCCGAGCTCGAGCGCATAGCGCACTGCTGCCCGCAGGCCGACGCGGCCGGCGACGAAGCTCTCCCAGTTCTCGAACCGGCGCGCATCGGGGCGCAGCTCATACGTGCGCGCAGCGGTCCAGTTGGCGGCATGCAGATCGATGAACGGCGGATCGAGCTGGTCTAGGATCGTCCTCGATACATAGAGAAAACCGGTGCCGCGCGGTCCGCGCAGGAACTTGCGCCCGGTGCCGGACAGGAGCTGGCAACCGATCTTCTTGACGTCGAGCGGCATCTGCCCCGCCGACTGGCAGGCATCGAGCAGATAGGTGATGCCATGGCGCCGCGCGATCTTGCCGACCTTCTCCGCAGGGTTGACGAGGCCGCCCTGGGTCGGGATGTGGGTGATGGCGATCAGCTTGGTCTTCGGCGTGACCATGCGCTCCACGGCCTTGAGATCGAGCTGGCCGCTGGCATCGCTCGGCACCACGTCGATTTGCAGGCCGCGGCGCTCGGCCTGATGCAGGAAGCCGAGGAAGTTGCTGACATACTCCGCCT
>DASYRS010000520.1:0-3155 GCA_036004205.1 Dongiaceae bacterium | reverse complement strand
AGTGATCCCATCTTCGGCTATGGCGTTGGTGGCGGCGTGCGTAAGGAAGACACCGCGCTGCGCGACAAGCTGAGCGACGGCATCAAGAAAGTTGTGCTGAGCGGCGAGTACGACAAGATCAGCGCGAAGTATCCGGAGCTGGAGGGCCAGATGGTGAAACCCAGCTTCTAACCGGATCATCGCAAACGATATCAGCGCCGCCCGGCCGAAAAATCCGGGCGGCCTTTTGTTTTTCGTGTGGTAGATTTGATGCTTGGGAACGGGCGGCGGTGCAACGACCGCCCGGCTCACAACAGGGAAGGGTGGGGGAAGCATGAATCCACAGCCGTCTTTGTGGTCGCTGATGGCCTATGGCGACACCGGCTTCGGCGACGAGTTCCTGAAGGGACTCCTCTTCACCCTGCAGATTTCACTGTCCGGATATGCGGTGGCTTTCGTGCTCGGCCTGATGGGCGCCGGTGCGAAGCTGCACGGGAACAAATGGCTGTACCGCGCCGGCGATCTCTACACCACATTCGTCCGCGCCATCCCCGAGCTGCTGCTGATTCTCATGGTCTATTACATGGGTGGCCGGGCCTTGACCGCGCTGTTCGTCGGCGTTGGGCTGGCGGGCCAGGATTTCCAGGTGACGCCGCTGGCCGCGGCCGTCGCGTCGCTCGGGCTCATCTATGGGGCCTACCTCACCGATATTCTGCGCGGCGCGATCCAAGCCATCCCCAAGGGGCAGCTCGAAGCGGGGCGCGCCTATGGCATGCATGCGCCGATGCGCTTCCGGCGGATCATTTTTCCACAGATGATCCGCTACGCGATCCCCGGCATGGGCAATCAGTGGCTCAATATCACCAAGGACAGCTCGCTGGTGAGCGCGATCGGCGCGTTCGAAATGGCGTTCGCGGCAAAGAGCGCGGCCTCGCAGACCAAGCACTACATATTCTTCTATTCGATCGGCGCGCTGTGCTTCCTCGCCATAACCATCGTGTCGATGGTCGCGCTCCAGCAGATCGAACGCCGCGCCAGCCGCGGCGTGCGGCGGGCTTGAGGAGGGGCGGTGATGGGCATCGAGCAATGCTACGCCTTCCTGCAAACCGCGCCCGGACCGGGGTTCGATGTGTGTTTCATGCTGTGGACGGTGATTCCGGCGTTGATCAAGGCGATTCCGGTGTCGCTCTTCCTGGTGTTTACATCCGGCATCATCGGCAATCTCATGGCGGTGCCGGTTGCCGTCGCGCGGGTGTCCCACAACCCCGTGCTGTGGATGCCATCCTACGCCTTCATCCTGCTGATGCGCGGGACGCCGCTGCTGGTCCAGATCTACCTGATCTATTATGGGCTGGGTCAGGTGTTCGGCGACATGACCCTGTTCGGCAAGCCGCTGATGCGGGCTCTGCCGTTCCTGCGCGAGGGCATCTACTACGCGATCTTTGCCCTCAGCCTGAACACGGCGGGCTACACCGGAGAGATCCTGCGCGGCGCCATCCTGGCGGTGCCGCATGGCGAGATCGAGGCCGGCAAGGCATTCGGCATGTCACCCTGGCTGATCTTTCGCCGCGTGACCCTGCCGCGCGCGATCCGGATTTGCCTGCCCGCCATGAGCACCGAAACCATCCTGCTGCTGAAGGCGACGGCGCTGGCTTCCACCATCACGGTCTACGAGGTGCTGGGGACCGCGCAGTTCATCCGGTCGCAAACCTACCGGATCTACGAGACTCTCATCAGCGCCGGCCTCGTCTATATCGTGCTGGTCTTCCTCCTGACGCGCCTGATGAACTGGCTGGAGCGCTACCTCAACAAGGACCGCGAACGGCCGGTGTCCATGCCACGCGCTCAAGTCGCAAAGCCGTAGAGGGCTGGGTCGAGGTCTATCGGACGTAGCTGGCGCCGTTGATGTCGAAGGTGGCGCCGGTCAGGTGCCGGACCTGGTCCGAGCACAGGAACGCCGCCAGCGCGCCGCATTCCCCGGGGCTCGCCATGCTGCCGAGCGGGATGTCGGCCACGATCTTCTTCACACCCTCGTCGTCGAGCCCGGTATAGGCCATCTCCGTGTCGGTGAATCCCGGCGCGATCGCGAAGGCGAGGACATTGTCCTTCGCAAACCCGCGCGCGATCGTCTTCGTCAGGGCGACCAGCGCGCCCTTCGATGCGGCATAGGGCCATTGGTCGGGCGCATCGCCGCGATGGGCGGCGCGGCTGGCGATGTTGATGATCTTGCCGCCGCCATGGGCGCGGAAGTGCGCGATCGCCAGCTTGCAGAGCTCTGCCGGAGCATGGAGGTTCACGCGCAAGACGCGGTCCCACGCTCGGCTCCAGGCCTCCGCCGGGGCGTCGACCGAGACCGGCTCGAAGATGCCGGCGTTGTTGACGACCACATCGATGCGCGGCGCCGCTTCGCTCGCCGCCCGCCACAGATCGGCCGGCGCGCCGGCTTCGCCAAGATCGGCTTGGAGCAGGCGGCAGGATTCGGGGCCGATGGCCTTCTGGATCGCCTCGGCCGCCGCGCGGCTCCGGCCATAATGCAGCAGGACATGTGCCCCCGCGGCCGCAGCCGCCCGGACGATGGCCTCGCCGATGCCGCGCGAACCGCCGGTCACCAGCACCGTCTTGCCCGTCAGATCGATCATGGCGATACGTCCGGCCGCTTATTCGGCCTTATCGTCCTTCGGGCGGTTGGATTGGGCGAGGGTCTCGAGCTGCTTCTGGAGGGCCTGCATCTGGGCCTTGAGATCGTCGAGGTCGGCGGATTTCGCCTCGGGCTTCGCGGGGGCAGCGGCCGCATTGCCGGGTTCGCCCCCCTGGTTGCCGCGGAACGGCGACCACATGCGCATCGCCTGCTCGAAGAAGGCGATGTTCTGCTTCGACATCTCCTGGAACCGGTCGAACGGGAAGATGCCGCCGAAGCTCTCCTTCATGTATTGGCGCATCTGATCCTGGTTCCGGCCGAAGGCTTCCATGCTCTGCTCCAGGTAGCGCGGCACCAGGAACTGCAAATTGTCGCCATAAAGGCTGATGAGCTGGCGCAGGAAGTTGATGGGCAGCATGTTCTGCCCCTTCCCTTCCTCCTCGACGATGATCTGGGTCAGGACGGAGCGGGTGATGTCCTCTCCGGTCTTGGCGTCCTCGACTGTGAAATCCTGGCCCTCGCGCACCATTTGCGACAG
>DASYRS010000519.1:0-3666 GCA_036004205.1 Dongiaceae bacterium | reverse complement strand
TTCGATGATCTTCCTCGCATCCAGTACCGAATTGTCGAAGGTGGAGTGCGCGTCGGCCGCGAGTGTTACAGCATAGCCCAGGCTCTGCGCCACGCGGCAGGCGGTGTCGATGCAGAGCTCGGTCTGCAAGCCTGCGATCACCAGCCGGCCGATGCCGGCAATGCGCAATCGCGAATCCAGCTCGGTGTTGTAGAACGAGCTGCAGGCCCACTTCTCGGTGACGGGCTCGCCGGCCCGCGGCGCGACCTGGGGGTGGATCTGCCAGCCGGCACTCCTGTGGGCCAGCGGCGCACCGGCCTCTTCGCAATGCTGCACATAGAATACCGGAACGCCGGCCGCGCGGGCGCGGTTCAGCAGTTGCGAGGCGTTCGCCAGCATCTTCTCCGGCGCGTGACAGATCTCATCAGGGCCGAACATGCCCTGCTGGATGTCGATCAGGAGGAGCGCGGTCTTGGCGTCGTCCTTCATCAGCCTTCTATTCCGCCGCCTTCTTCGGTGCCTCCGGTTTCCAGCGCAGCACCGGCTGGCGGGCGGCCAGCGTTTCGTCCAGGCGCCGGCGCGGAGTGTGGTAGGGCGCGCCGTGGAAATAGGCGGCATCGCCGGCCTTGGCGCGCTTGGCGAGGCCCTTCACCACGTCGATATAGCGGTCGAGGCCGTCCTTGCTTTCGGTCTCGGTCGGCTCCATCAGCAGCGCGCCGTGGACCACCAGCGGGAAATACATGGTCATCGGATGATAGCCCTCGTCGATCATCGCCTTGGCGAAGTCCAGCGTCGAGACATCGGTGCCGTCCAGGAACTCGTCGTTGAACAGCGCCTCGTGCATGCAGGTGCCGGGGAAGGCCGGCGTCATCTCGTCCCGGAGGCCGGCGAGGATGTAGTTGGCATTCAGCACCGCATCGCCCGAGGCCTGGCGCAGGCCGTCGGAGCCGTGGCTCATCATGTAGCTGAGCGCGCGGACGAACATGCCCATCTGGCCGTGGAAGCCTTTCAGCCGCCCGAAAGCCTGGTCGCCGCGCTCCACCAGCTCGAACCCGTTCGCGCCATGGACCACGTACGGTACCGGCGCGTAGGGCGCGAGCGCAGCGGACAGAACGACCGGGCCGGAGCCGGGACCGCCGCCGCCGTGCGGGGTCGAGAAGGTCTTGTGCAGGTTGATGTGCATGGCATCGACGCCGAGATCGCCCGGCCGAACGCGCCCGACGATGGCGTTGAAGTTCGCGCCGTCGCAGTAGAAGTAGCCGCCCGCGCCGTGCACCGCGTCGGCGATGTCGATGATGTCGTTCTCGAACAGGCCGCAGGTGTTGGGATTGGTGATCATGGTGCCGGCGACATCGGGGCCGAGCTTTTCCTTGAAGGCGGCGAGGTCGACGCGGCCGCGATCGTCGGCGGGCACCGGATCGACCTCGTAGCCGCAGGCGGCCGCGGTCGCGGGATTGGTGCCATGCGCGGATTCCGGCACCAGGATGCGCTTGCGTGCATCGCCCTTGGCCAGCAGGGCCGCGCGGATGGTCATGATGCCGCACAATTCGCCATGCGCGCCGGCGGCAGGCGACATCGCGACGGCCGGCATGTTGGTCAGGGTCTTCAGCCAGTGCGCCAGCTGGTCGATCAGCTCCAGCGCGCCCTGCACGGTGGAGACCGGCTGCATCGGATGCAGATCGCCGATGCCGGGCAGCCGCGCGACCTTCTCGTTCAGGCGCGGATTGTGCTTCATGGTGCAGGAGCCGAGCGGATAGACCCCCATGTCGATGGCGTAGTTCTTCTGGGAGAGCTTGGTGTAGTGCCGCACCACCTGCGGCTCGCTGAGGCCCGGCAGGCCGATCCCGCTCTTGCGCTTGAGCGCGCCGAGGCGGTCCTTGTGCTGCGGGATTGCGGGCAGGTCGACGCCGCTGCGGCCCTTCATGCCCTGCTCGAAGATCAAGGGCTGCTCAATTTGCAGGCCCTTGTTGCCGGAGATGGTCCGCACCACCGGCGCATTCGGAATCTGCGTTGGGGCGCTCATGCCAGCACCTCTTTGAGGGCGGCTTCGTAGGCGGCGATGTCCTCGTCGCTTACCGTCTCGGTCGCCGCGACCAGCAGCAGGTTCTTCAGCGCCGCGTCATTGGGATACAAGCGCGAGACAGGGACCCCACCGAGCACGCGCCGCTTGGCCAGCTCCTCCACCACTTCCGCCGCCGGCTTCGGCAGCGCCAGGGTGAATTCGTTGAACAAAGTTTCGTTAAAGAGCGTCACGCCCGGAATGGCGCTGAGATGATCGGCGAGGCGTGACGCCGTGGCATGGTTGAGCGCCGCCAGCTTGGTGAGGCCCGCCTCGCCCAGCAGCGTCAGGTGGATGTTGAAGGCGAGCGCGCACAGTCCTGAGTTGGTGCAGATGTTGCTTGTCGCCTTCTCGCGGCGGATATGCTGCTCGCGGGTCGAAAGGGTCAGCACCCAGCCGCGCTTGCCGTCGACATCGACGGTCTGTCCGGTCAGGCGCCCCGGCATCTGGCGGATGAACTTGTCGCGCGTGGCGAACAGCCCGACATAGGGGCCGCCGTAGCTGAGCGGTACACCCAGCGACTGGCCTTCCGCCGTCACGATGTCCGCGCCCATTTCACCTGGCGGCGTGACCAGGCCGAGGGACACGATCTCCGTCACCGCCACCACCAGCAAGGCGCCGGCATCGTGGCAAGCCTTGGCAAGCGCGGTCAGGTCATGGACGTGGCCGAAGAAGCTGGGGTTCTGCACCACCACGCAGGAAGTCTTGGCATCGATCAGCTTGGTCAGGTCTTCGGCGCCCTTTGCATCCGCCTCCGCGGCGACGATCTCGAAACCGGTGAACTTGCCGTGAGTCTCGATCACCTCGCGGTAATGCGGATGAAGGCCGCCCGACAACACCGCCCGGCTGCGGCGCGTCACGCGGTTAGCCATCATCACCGCTTCGCCGGTCGCGGTCGCGCCGTCATACATCGAGGCGTTGGCGACATCCATGCCGGTCAGCAGCGCCACCTGGGTCTGGAACTCGAACAGGTATTGCAGGGTGCCTTGCGTCACCTCCGGCTGGTACGGCGTATAGGAGGTGAGAAACTCGCCGCGCTGGATCAGGTGATCGACCGAAGCCGGGATGTGGTGGCGATAGGCGCCGGCGCCGAGGAAGCTGGGGCAGGATCCCGCTCCCAGATTCTTCCCCGCCAGCCGCGTCATGTGGCGTTCCACTTCCAGCTCGCTCTTGAACGGCGGCAGATCGACCGGCGCTTTCAACCGCGCGCTCACCGGCACATCGCTGTAGAGCGCATCGACCGACGCGACGCCGACCTTCGCCAGCATGGCGCGGCGGTCGTCGTCGGTCAGGGGCAGATAACGCATCAGTGCAATCCCTCGACATATTTCTTGTAGGCGGCCTCGTCCATCAGGCTGGAGAGCTGGCTCTTGTCGGCGACCTTCAGCTTGGCGAACCAGCCCTTGCCGAGCGCGTCCTCATTGACGGTCGCGGGCGCATCGGTGAGCGCGTTGTTGACCTCCACCACTTCGCCCGAGATCGGCGCGTAGACCTCGCTTGCCGCCTTGACGGATTCGACCACCGCCAGCTCCTTGCCCTTCTCGACCTTCTTGCCGATCTCGGGCAATTCGACGAACACCACGTCGCCCAACTGTTCCTGGGCATAGGGCGTGATGCCGATGGTGGCG
>DASYRS010000518.1:0-19483 GCA_036004205.1 Dongiaceae bacterium | reverse complement strand
AGGATCCAGCCGAGCGTCTCATGGCATTCGTAATCGTCGTTGTCGATCGCGACCGCTCTTTCCGCGTGCTCGAGCGCGCGGTCCAGAATCGCGTCGGTATCCTCCGCCCCGTCGTCCGGGGCACGGAACCACTCGCACAGCAGCACGACCGCGAGGCCGGCATGCGCGCGCGGATAGTCGGGGTCCGATGCCAGGGCCCGTTCGAAGAAATGCCGCGCCGCCGCCTCCTGCTCGCTATCGCCGATCTGCGCCTGTGCCGCCTGGCCGCGCAGCACGCATTCATAGGCCGCGAGATTGGCCGGCGCCTTGCGCTTGGCGAGCGCCGAGCCGGCCCCGCGCACGCGCCCGACCAGGGTGCCGACGATGGTGCGCACCAGTTCGTCCGCCATCGCGAATAAATCCTCGGCGCCGCGGTCGAATCGCTCGGCCCACAGCTGGTTGCCGCTGTCCGTCGCGGTCAGCTGCGCGCTGAGCCGCAGCTTGGCGCCGCGCCGGCGGATGCTCCCGGTCACCACGAAGTCGGCGGCGAGCGCGCGGCCGATCTGCTGCAGGTCGGCGCCTGGCGTGCGATGCTGGAAGCAGGAATCGCGCGCCACCACGCGCAGCTCGCGGAAGCGCGAGAGGTCGGTGATGATGTCCTCGGTCACGCCGTCGGCGAAATAATCCTGATCCTTGTCGCCGCCGATATTGGTGAAGGGCAGCACCGCGATCGCGGGCCAGGCGCTCTCTTCCGCGGCACGGGCTTCCGATGCTTGCGCCGCCGCCGCGCCGGCAATGGATCGCGGGGTGCCGGCATCGCCATCCGACGCGCGGCGCGTCCCGATCCGGACCTCGCCGATGAAGCGCACGCCGCGGCCGTGAACGGTGCGGATCAATTTCTGCTGCGTGCCGTCGTCGCCGATCGCGGCACGCGCCGACTTGATGCGGCTGGTCACCGTCGTGTCGGAGACGATGCGGCCATGCCAGACGTGCTGGATCAGATCGTCCTTGGTCAGCAGCCGGTCGGGATTGCGCGCGAGATGAAGCAGGAGCTCCAGCACCTGCGGCTCGACATCGCAAACTTCGCCGCGGCGGCGCAGTACGAAGCCAGCCACGTCGATCTCACAATCGGCGAAATGAATGAATACGGATTGGGTCATCACGATAGCGCCGTAGCCGCGTCCCCACGCGGCGCGCTTCATGCACCATTCGAAGGCAAAACGCAAGTTCTATGATGCTTAACAGGCATAAATAGAACAAAAAACGAAATAATCGAACATGAAACGCAACTGTAGGCCTACAGACCTAGATAGATTCTTGTGCTCGGCCTTGGCGGCCCCGAGCCTTCCGCCCAGCATCAAGGCGGCTCAAAGTGCCGGCGTATGGAAGGATGTCTGTTCTCGAAGGTGGAGCGCGCGATGCCGACCTGGGATCCGAGCCAATACTTGAAGTTCTCCGACCACCGCCTGCGGCCGGCGCTCGACCTGATGGCGCAGATCCCGCTCGAGGGTCCGCGCAGCATTTACGACCTCGGCTGCGGGCCCGGCAACATCACGCGCATGCTGGCGGAGCGCTGGGCGGGCGCCGCCGTCGCCGGCATCGATTCCTCCGCGGACATGCTGGCCAAGGCACGGCGCGAAGCACCGGGCGTCGCGTTCGAGCAGGCCGATATCGCTGACTGGTCGCCGCCGGCGCCGGCCGACCTCGTCTTCTCCAACGCCACTTTGCATTGGCTGGACGATCACGCATCGCTGCTGCCGCGTCTGGCATCGTGGCTCGCGCCGGGCGGGGTGCTGGCCATCCAGATGCCGTACAACCGCGACTCGCCTTCGCACCTCCTGATGGAGACGGCGGCCGCGGACGGGCCGTGGCGATCCCGCCTGTCCGGCGTGCGCCAGGCCTATCAATCGCTCGAAGACGTCGAGGTCTATTACCGCATCCTGGCGCCCGTGACGCGGCAGGTCGATATCTGGGAGACCACCTATCTGCACGTGCTCGAGGGCGACAATCCGGTGGTCGAATGGACCAAGGGCACGGCCTTGCGGCCCTATCTCGACGCGCTCGACGAGGCCGAGCGTGCCGGTTTCCTCGCCGCCTACTCCCGGCGCATCGCGGCCGCCTATCCAAAGCAGCCGGATGGCTGTACTCTGCTTCCGTTCCGCCGGATCTTTTTCATCGTCCGGAGATGAGCCCGTAGCATGAGGTATGTCATACCGGTTGCGTTGTTGCTGATGCTCGCGGGCTGCGCGAGCTGGGACTGGAAGCAGACGGTGCGCAGCGCGCTTGAATCCACCTGCAACAGCTTCGGCAATTGCGGAGTCCCGTGCGACAGCAACCCGACCGAGGGCTGGTGCCAGTAGGCTCCAGTGACTCTCCCGTCTGAATCACTGGTCTTCCGCCAAAGCGTGAGCATCGGCCTCCGATGCTTCGTGGCGGCCGCGGGATTGTTCTGCTTCTTTCCGACCTATGACCTGCTGATCCGGCCGGGGGTTCCGGTTCTTCAGCTCGGCATGCTGCCGATGTGGATCATCGCGCTGGGGCGCTTGGCATCGGCGTGCCGCTGCTCATCGCGGCCATCCTCGGCATCTCGCGCACTGTGATTTTCGATCCGGCGGCCGACGAGCTGCTGGAGCTTGGCGGCGGCGATTTCGGGATTCGCTGGCGGCGCAGCCACCGCTTCCAAGATCTCGGCAGCCCGGCGGTGACGCGCGTTGAGGATTCCGACGGCCCGCCCAGCTATCGCGTCTCGATCGCTTGCGCCCCGCAGGAAGCGGCCGATCGAGATCGAGAGCTACCCGGACGAAGCGACGGCGGAAGAAGCCAGGCGCCGCCTTGCGGCGCTGCTCGCGCGGCACACTGGCTGATGATCGGCGGCTTGCGGTTCACTGAGCGCAATCGATCCAGTCGAACACCTTGCATTTCTTCTTGGAGCAGTAACGCCTGTCCAAGGTCTCGGCTTTGATTCTTTCGTGATCGACGTCGTAGTCGTTCACCGTCGGATAGCCCTGCTTCCGGCACCAGGCGAGCGAGATTTTCTTGTAATCGCCCTTGTCGCAATCATCGCCGTCGAGTTCCTGGCACGCGAACAGACGGTTGCCGTTGGTGGTCAGCGGCGGCTCATAGGTCTGCGAGCGTGGCCGCGTTGGCGGTCCGGTGTCGGTGGTGGCGACATTCTGCGCGCCCAGGCTGCCCGCAACGCGCGGCACTTCCCCGATCAGCGGGACGAGATCGCGCGGGCGCAAAGGACGGCGAAACTCTTATCGCGAGCAGAACCCCAGGCTTGGAATGTACCACAATTGCAGTGGCTGTCACCACATCAGGCAGTTCGCGCATCCGCCACGGTCCGCCGGACTCGTGCCGAGAGCTGCAATCGTCCGGCTGCCCGCCTGTCCTCAGCCGAACGTCGCGTTGTTCCAGGCTCTGATAGTGGATGGCGAGCACGCCGCCGTCGCCGCGCGCTCGGACAAGTTTTTCGCGACGACAGTCGGCGCAAGTTCCATGGTCGGTAGACTGATCGGCACGCCCGCGTCGCCACCATCAGGCGGCGATCGTCGCGATCGCTCCATTCCTTCCCGACATGCAAGAAATGCTCGGGTCCCCCGTTCGACGGAGGAGTATAATTTCCCCCAATGGCGGTCCGTCTGCCGGAGAAAATGGGAGGACGTCATGGAACACAAGACTCTGGACAAGATTCGCGATGTCGCGGAGATCCTGCCGGGCTGGGTGGCTGTATCTCCGCTATCGAGGTCCGAGCGGCTGGAGCGCTGGGCCGCGGCTTTGGAACATGAAGGTGGAAGGCGCCTCAACACGCTGTTTGAGATCGAGCATGCACCACCGGTCAAGCGGTCGGCGTTGCGTGCCGACGATTCGCTTCTGACCGTGGCGTTCAACGATCCGCGCCTGCGTGCCGAAGGCCTCGCCGGCGATACGGTGGGCGATGCCGTTGCTTTTTTCGGCGTCAGTGAAAGCGAGCTGCATGACATCGTCTGCTTCTGCCATCACGGTCCAACGATCGCAGCCGATACCGCAGCCGCGCAGATTCGCGCCGCCGCAACGCGCCCACGGTACGATACTCGGCCCGTGCTCGTCGGCGCCTTCGTTGCGGTGTCGCTCGCGGTCATCTTGCTGCTGATGTAGGTGGCGGCGGGCAGGAGCTGAACGTTCCTGCCAACCGGCCGTCGGAGCGGCGGCACCGCATCTTTGCCAGACCCTCGCACGGACGTGCGAGGGGCGAGGTTGGATGCTCGTCGCGGTGCTGTCGTCTACACGGCGCCGGAGAGTTGGATTTATCCGTTCAGCTTCGCAACCAGATCGTCGAGCTGTTCCAGGCTCCGGTAGTGGATGGCGATCACGCCGCCTTGCCATCGAAAGAGATTTCGGCCTTGAGGCCGAGCTTGGCCGTCAAATCGCGTTCCGGCGCGCGGGTATCGGCATCCTTCTCGCGCGGCAGCCTCGCGGTCTTGAATCTCTTCGCTTTCTTCTGCTGCGCCAAACGCTCGGCGTCGCGCACCGACAGGCCCTTGGCGACGATCGCTTGCGCGATCAACGCCGCCGATTTCTTGGTCGGCGGTTTGCCGATCTCCTTCCAGGGCGCCTTGATCCTGCTGGCGATTGTCAATTTGGTCCGCCGCGGCCGCGTACGCTGACGGGACGATAGGGCCCGGAACCACCGGGCCGCGCCGCTGTTTACTTCCTGCGACCGTCCCTTTCCCCAAATCCGGTCGCAGGGCGGCGGCCATCTCGGACCCCCCTCATCCGCCGGCCGCCGCCTTCTTCGCAGAAGATCCCCGAAGTCGCGCTGCAGCGCGCGTATCCGATGCTCAACAGATTGATCAGCGCGTGCCCGGCTCCCACATTGGCTGCCCCATGGTCTCGCCATAGGAGCTGAACATCAGGTTGAAGGAGATACTGATGCGCAGCTCGGTGCTGGCATTGGCATCGACCGAATGGGACAGCCAGGCCGGGAAGAGCAGCAGCGTGCCCGCCGTGACCCGGACCACAACCTCGTCGGTGTTCTCGGCGGTCAAGGCCGTGACCGGCGGACGGATGATGCCGGTCTGCGGTCGTGGATCGTGGAAATCGATCGCGTCGGCGCCGGCGGGCGCCACCAGATAATAGACGCCACTCAGATAATTGTTCGGATGGCTGTGCTCGGGATGTGCCGCGCCCGGCGCATTGACATTGGCCCAGCAGCCGGTGATGGCGAGGCCGGCCTCATTGCTCTTCGGGCCGACCCCGCGGTCGATCTTGAGATAGTCCAGTACGGCCTCGGCCGCCCCATGGATGCAATCCACCAGCTCGCGGAACGGCGCACGCTGGTGCAGGTCGTGCGCCGACTGCCAGCTTTGCCCGTGTGCCAGTTCGTGCAGCGGCGCGCCGATTCCTGCCAGTGCCGCGAGCAGCGCCGCATTCATCGGCGCAGCGATCGCGCGCGCCGGTTCCGCCCTCCAGACGAAGCAGGGAAACATGCGCAGGACATCGGTCTTCTGGAACCGCTCCATTCCGCGCTCAGCCATCGTGCTGGAGCCTCCTGGGCGGCGTGGCCTGACGTCAGTATACGCCAACTGGCGTCGCTCGAAGGGCGATTCGGGTGCGGAATCTCCTACAATCCGTCGCCTTTCTGCCCAATATACAGTGGATGCTGTGCAGTCCTAGAATGCTCCGGACGATCAATAGAGCTGCCGCAACGGTCGCCGTCTTGGCGATGGGCGGGCTCTGGGTTGCGCGACGTTGCTGCCCCGAACGCCCGCCACCTGGCCGTCGAACCCGACGGCGGGTTGGGCCGGCACCTAAGGCGAGAGGTCGAACCGAGCGCCAAAATCATGGCACCTGACCGAAACAAGCTGCCCGGACAGCCGGCGACTGGCACGGAGGTGGATGCCTTCCTCAGGCAGTTGGCGGCCACGCCGGCGGTCCGGCCAGCAGCGGGCCAGCGCGGCCGGCTGATGTTCGCCCTCGATGCGACCGCAAGCCGGCAGCCGACCTGGGATCAGGCCTGCCACATCCAGGGAGAGATGTTCAAGGAGACGGCCGCGATCGGCGGCCTCGACATCCAGCTCGTGTTCTACCGCGGTCTTGACGAGTGCAAGGCCAGCGCCTGGTTCGACAGCGCCGCTGCGCTCCTCAAGCACATGACCGCCGTCACCTGCCGCGGCGGCAATACACAGATCGGCAGGGTCCTGAAATTTGCCATCGCCGAGACCAAGCGCCAGAAGGTCAATGCCGTCGTCTTCATCGGCGACTGCATGGAGGAAGACATCGACGCGCTCTGCCACAAGGCGGGCGAGCTTGGCCTGCTCGGCGTACCTTTATTCATCTTTCACGAAGGCCGCGATCCGAAGGCGGAAGAAGCCTTTCGCCAGATCGCCCACCTCACGCGCGGCGCCTATTGTCCGTTCGACGCCAACAGCGCACAGCAGTTGCGCGAGCTCCTCAGCGCGGTCGCGGTCTACGCCGCAGGCGGCAGGGCCGCACTCGAAGATTACAGTCGGCGGGCGGGCGGCGCGACCTTGTTGCTCGCGCGGCAGGTAAAGTCATAGCCGATCAGGGCAGCCCGCATTCATGGTCTATCTTCTGCTCGGACTCCTCACTTTGTTCGGCGCCGTCCTCATGCTCCGAACGTATGCGTCGGCCAGCCCGGCCAGCTTGACCCGCGCGGTTCGGCGCACCGCGATCGTCTCGGCGATGCTCGGCGCCGTGCTGCTGCTGTTGCGCCTGCCGCTCGGCTTCGTGTTCGTCGGCATCGGCGCGATCCTGCCCCTCACGCTGCGATGGCGTGCATTGTGGCCCGACTTTGGCGCACCACTGAATCAGCCGCGCGGGAAAACCTCGCGAATCGACACGAAGCATCTTCGCATGGCGCTCGACCACGACAGCGGTGCGCTCGATGGCTTGGTGCTCGCCGGCCGCCACCGCGACCAGCTCCTCAGCAAGCTAGCGCTTGAGCAGCTCCTCGACGTGCGGGCGGATTGCATCGCGGACGACCCACAAGGCGTGCCGCTGATCGAGGCCTACCTCGACCGGATCCACGGCACGACCTGGCGGGAAAAAGAATCCGGTCGGCAATCATCCGACGGCGCGTCGCCGAAACGGGCTTCGGCCGTCATGACTCGCGAGGAAGCATTCACGGTGCTTGGCCTCCCGCCGACCGCGAGCGACGCGGAGATTCGCGAGACACACCACCGCCTGATGATGAAATTGCATCCGGACCATGGCGGATCCGATTACCTGGCCGCCAAGATCAACCAGGCAAGAGACATCCTGCTCGGCGCCTAAGGCATGACACAGTGGAGGCGAACCTGCGCGAAGGGCGTCTTTCGGCGCGCGCGTCGAGCCGCGACAACAAGCGGATCAGTCGACCGGAGTGTCGTCTTCGGCTACCCCAGCTTCGCAATCAACTCGTCGAGCTGTTCCAGCGTCTGGTAGTGGATGGTGAGCGCGCCGCCTTTGCCGTCGAAAGCGATCTCGGTCTTGAGGCCGAGCTTGGCGGTGAGGTCGCGCTCAAGCGCCTTGGTGTCGGCGTCCTTTTCGCGCGGCTCTTTCGGTTGCTTGAATCTCTTCGCTTTCTTCTGCTGCGCCAGGCGCTCGGCATCGCGCACCGATAATCCCTTGGCGACGATCTGTTGCGCGAGCTCGACCACGTTCGGCAAATGGAGAATCGCGCGCGCGTGACTTGCGCTGAGGCGCCCATCGGCGATCATCTCGCGCACCACTTCGGGCAGCTCCAACAGGCGCAGCAGGTTCGCGATGTGCGGGCGGCTCTTGCCGATATGATCGGAGAGCGTCTCCTGCGTGTAGGCGAATTCCTGCATCAGGCGGCGATAGGCGCGCGCTTCTTCGATCGGGTTCAGGTCCTGGCGCTGCACGTTCTCGATCAGCGCGATCTCGAGCGTGTCGCGGTCGCTCAATTCCTTCAGCAGGATCGGGACTTCGTGGAGCTGCGCCTTCTGCGCCGCGCGCCAGCGCCGCTCGCCGGCGACGATCTCGAACTCGCCCTGCTTGGCGCGATGCGCGCGCACCAGGATCGGCTGCAGCACGCCCTGCTCGCGGATCGATTGGGCGAGCTGCTCCAGCTTGTCGTCGTCGAACGCGACGCGCGGCTGCATCGCGCTCGGATGCAGGAACTCGATCGGCGCGCTGCGCGTCGCCGCGGCCGGCGCCCCCGCTGCGCCGCTGCCAACCGGCGGCTCGCCGTCGTCGCCGCCGAGCAGCGCGGAGAGGCCGCGACCCAGATGCCGCTTCGCCATTTCTTGCCGCCTTCTCGCCGTTGGTTCCGTCATGCCGATCACGCCGCGGTCGCGAGCGAACGCCCGATGCGGCCCTGCTCGCGCTTCAACACTTCGCTCGCCAGCAGGATGTAGGCCTGGCTGCCGGCGCAGCGGATGTCGTAGAGCAGGGCCGGCATGCCGTAGCTCGGCGCCTCGGCGATGCGCACGTTGCGCGGAATCGCGGTGTCATAGACCTTGTCGCCGAAATGCTGGCGCACGTCGGACGCCACCTGCTCGTTGAGGCTGGAGCGCTTGTCGAACATGGTGAGCACCACGCCCTGGATCTCCAGCACCGGGTTCAGCTTCTGTTTCACCCGCTCGATGGTCTTGATGAGCTGCGAGAGACCTTCGAGCGCATAGAACTCGCATTGCAGCGGCACCAGCACACAATCCGCCGCGACCATCGCGTTCAAGGTGAGCAGGGTGAGTGACGGCGGGCAGTCGATAAGAATAAAGTCATAAGAGAGATTGGTTTTGGCCAGGGCGTCGCGCAGCCGGAATTCCCGCCGGTCGAGGTCGATAAGCTCGATCTCCGCCCCGGCCAGGTCCGGCGTGGTCGGGACGATCCACATATTGGGGACGTTGGTCGGCTTGGTGGCTTCGGCGATGGTGACGTTGTCGATCAGCACCTCATAGGCGCCGGTCTTGCGGTCGCCGCGCTCGACCCCGAGGCCGGTCGAGGCGTTGCCCTGGGGGTCGAGATCGCAGATCAACACCCGCTTGCCGCAAGCGGCCAGCGCGGTCGCGAGGTTGATGGCGGTGGTGGTCTTGCCGACCCCGCCCTTCTGGTTCGCGACGGCGATGATACGAGGCTGCCCGTTCCCGTAACTATCTGACATCACTGGATTTTCCGCTGCAAGTGGGTGACGATCAGGATATTCCCCGCGGGATCCGAAATGCTCCCCCGCCTGTCGAGTCGCATTGTCCAGTGCCGCTCGGCCCGGGTCAATTCCTCATCCACCTGCGCGCCCTTGAGAAAGAGGCATGTGCCATTTTCGCCCACCAGCGGGGCCGCCAGTTCCAGCAGCTCGTCCAAGGGCGCACAGGCCCGCGCCGTCACCACGTCGGCCGCGATCCCGGTGACCTGCTCGATCCGCTTGGGGTGGATGGTGACCCGGTCGAGCACCCCGCAATCCAATGCGACCTGGCGCAGGAAGGCGCACTTGCGCTGATCGGAATCGACGAGATGAACCCGCCAATCGGTCATGATGGCGAGAACCAGGCCGGGGAATCCGGCGCCGGAGCCCAAGTCCACCAAGACACCCCCGCCCCCGTCCTGGAGGCGGGCCGGGGCGGGGGAAGCGAGCGAAGGCCCGTCCGGACTGTGCTCCTGCTTCCCCCTCCCTAACCCTCCCGCAGTTTGCGGGAGGGGATTGGCTGGGAGCAGCGGCACAAGCTGCGCGCTGTCCAGGAAATGGCGGCGCCAGAGGTCGGGCAGGGTGGCCGGGCCGACCAGGTTGATCTTGGCCTGCCATTTCGTGAGGAGGGCGGCGTAGGTTTCCAGACGCTGCAATGTTTCACGTGAAACATTGATGCCTAGCGCCTTGAGTTCGCTGGCGAATTCCGCCTGACCTGCCGCCATCAGGCGATCAGCCGGTCCCGGCTCTCCCGGCGCTTCACATACTTCAGGAGGATGGTGAGGGCGGCCGGCGTCACCCCGGAAATCCGCCCCGCCGCGCCCAAAGTCGCCGGCTTGGCGGCCTGCAGCTTCTGGCGCACTTCGGCCGAGAGCGACGGGATCGCGGCATAGTCGAGATCGGCCGGCAGGCGCAGATCCTCGTCCCGGCGGAAGGCGCGGATGTCGGCCTCCTGGCGCTTCAGGTACCCGGCATACTGGCCCTCGATCTCCATCTGCTCGCGGGCGGGCGCCGACAATCCGGCGATCTCCGGCCAGATCGCGGAGAGCCGCTCGAGATCGATCTCCGGATAGCCCAGCAGCTCCAAAGCCGAGCGGCGGACGCCGTCGAGATTGATATTGAGCCCCTGTCCGCGCAGCTCGGTTGGCGTCGCGGCCATTCCCTGCAGCAAGGTCCGGGCCTGATCGATCTCCGCCTTCTTGGCCCGGAAGGCGGCAAGCCGCCCGGACCCGACGCAGCCGATGGCCGCGCCGCGCTCGGTCAGGCGCTGGTCGGCATTGTCCTGGCGCAGGTGCAGCCTGTACTCGGCGCGCGAGGTGAACATCCGGTAGGGCTCGTTGGTCCCCCGGCTCACCAGGTCGTCGATCAGAACCCCGATATAGGCTTCGGCCCGGTCGAGGACGAACTCGTCGCCCTGCCCGCCCGCCAGCCTGGCCGCGTTGATCCCGGCCATCAGGCCCTGCGCCGCGGCCTCTTCATAGCCCGTGGTCCCATTGATCTGGCCGGCGAAGAACAGGCCCGCGACCGCCTTGGTCTCCAGGCTCGGCTTCAGGCTGCGGGGATCGACGAAATCGTACTCGATCGCATAGCCGGGGCGGATCATCGCGGCCCGTTCCAGGCCCGGGATGGTCTGGAGCAGCGCCCGCTGCACCTCTTCCGGCAACGAGGTCGAGATTCCGTTGGGATAGACCGTCGGATCGTCCAGCCCCTCCGGCTCCAGGAATATCTGGTGCCGCTCCTTGTCGGAGAAGCGCACCACCTTGTCCTCGATCGAGGGGCAATAGCGCGGTCCGGTGCTCTCGATCTGGCCGGAATACATGGGCGAGCGGTGCAGATTGGCGCGGATCAAATCGTGGCCGGCCGCCGAGGTATAGGTGATGCCGCAGGCGATCTGGGGCGTCTCGATCCTGGCGGTCAGGTAGGACATCGGCGCCGGCGGGTTGTCGCCGGGCTGGCTGTCGAGGCTGGCCCAGTCGATGGTCCGGCCGTCCAG
This sequence comes from Dongiaceae bacterium, assembly GCA_036004205.1. Taxonomy (GTDB): domain Bacteria; phylum Pseudomonadota; class Alphaproteobacteria; order Dongiales; family Dongiaceae; genus Dongia_A. Next base: position 8,387 of record DASYRS010000518.1, on the reverse strand, counting down.
CCGCGGCGGCGTCCCGGTCTTCAGCCGCCCGAGCGGGAAGCCGAGCCGTGTCAGGGTCTCGGACAACTTCAGCGCCGGCGCCTCGCCGACCCGGCCGGCCGGAATCTTCTGCTCCCCGCAATGGATCAGCCCGCGCAGGAAGGTGCCGGTGGTCAGGACCACGGCCCCGGTCGCGATCCGCTCGCCCCGATCGGTGACGATGGCAGCGACCCGGCCGGCGGGGTCGATCTCGATATCGTCGACGCCGGCGGCCCGGATCTCAAGGTCCGGCTGCTCGGCCAGCAAGGCTTGGACGGCCTGGCGATAGAGCTTGCGGTCGGCCTGGGCGCGGGGGCCACGAACCGCCGGGCCCTTGGACAGATTGAGCATGCGGAACTGGATGCCGCCGCGATCGATCGCCCGGGCCATGATGCCGTCGAGGGCATCGATCTCCCGCACCAGGTGCCCCTTGGCGAGGCCGCCGATGGCGGGATTGCAGGACATTTCGCCGATCTTGGCCGGGTCGTGGGTCACCAGCAGGGTGCGGGCGCCGAGGCGCGCAGCCGCAGCGGCCGCTTCGGTCCCCGCGTGACCGCCGCCCACCACCACGACATCGTAAGTCCCTGCTCTGCTTGCCATTTCGTCCAAATGTTTCACGTGAAACATCGGCTATTTGCCGATGCAGAATTCCCTGAAAATCAGGTCCAGGACATCTTCGACGTCCACTCGGCCCGCGATCCTGCCGATCGCCCGGACCGCCAGCCGCAGATCCTCGGCCTTCAATTCGAGCTGGCCTGCCACCTCCGCCCGGTCCAGCGCCGCTTTCGCCTCCTCGACCGCCGCCCGGTGGCGCGCCCGGGTCAGGATCTCCGCCCCACCCATCGCGCCTTTCGCGGCCGCCGCGATCTCTCCAACCAGCGATTCCAGGCCGAGGCCCGTCTTGCAGGAGAGTTTCAGAACCGCGCGGCCGGCGACCGCGACCGGCTCCGGCTCCCGCAGCAGATCGGCCTTGTTCAACACGCACAGGGCCTCATCGTCAATCAGCTTCGCGGTTTCCGGGTCGATTCCGGGCCAGGCGCCACCGTCGAACACCAGCAGCTTGAGGTCGGCATGCTCGGCACGGTTCAGGGCCCGGCGCACGCCTTCGGCCTCGATCTCGTCGGCCGTGGCGCGCAGCCCGGCGGTATCGGCCAGGGTCACCGGATAGCCGGCGATGTCCATCCGGACCTCGATCACGTCGCGGGTGGTGCCAGCGATGCTCGAGACGATGGCCGCCTCGCGCTGCGCTAACTTATTGAGAATGCTTGATTTTCCGACGTTCGGGGCGCCCACAATAGCGATCGTCAGGCCGTCGCGCAGCCGCTCGGCGGCATGTCCCGCCAGCTCCGCCGCCAAGGTTTCGCCGATCTGCTGGATCTCCAGATTGATCGAAGACAGCAATTGCTGCGGCAGGTCTTCATCGGGGAAATCGATATAGGCCTCGAGCCGCGCCAGCACGCGCATCAGGTCCGCGCGCCAGGATTCGAGCCGCCGCGAGAGTGCCCCCTCCGCCTGGCGCAAGGCCTGGCGCCGCTGCATCTCGGTCTCCGCCGCGATCAGGTCGGCGATGCCCTCGACCTGCGCGAGGTCGAGCTTGTCGTGATCGAAGGCACGGCGCGTGAACTCCCCCGGCTCGGCCAGGCGCAATCCTTGTTGCGCCGAGAGCGCAGCGAGTGTTGCCGCAATGACCGCCGGTCCGCCATGCAGATGCAGCTCGGCCACATCTTCGCCGGTGAAGGAGCGCGGCGCCGGAAACCACAGCACGAGCGCATCGTCGATCGGCACGTCGTCCTTGGCGATCAGGCGCCGCAGCGCGGCGACACGCGGCTTCGGCAGCTCGCGCGCGGTCAGCGCTGCGAGCGCGGCGCGCGCGTCGGGTCCGGAGACGCGCACCACCGCCACGCCCGAGCGCCCGGCCGGCGTTGCCAATGCGTAGATGGTGTTGGACATGATGCGCGGCGCTCCTCCGTCGCGCATCTATATACGTCGCCAACCGCTCAGCGAGAATGGGTGGCAGTTACCTGCGTAAGATCGGGCCAGCCGTAGCAGACCTGGTCGGTCACATAGCCCCACATGCGCTCCTGACGCTCGGCGATCACCTTGCCGCCGACGTGCTCATAGAAGTAGCGCGCAGGATTGTCGCGCAGCGCCCACACGAAGCCGCAGCCATGGCGCCTTTCGACCAACGCCGCGAAGGCGGCTGCCAGCAGCCGCCGCCCGATGCCCCGCTCCTGGAAATCCGGCAGGACATAGAGCGTGTGGACCTCGCCGACCCTTTCGTGCTCGCCGGCGAAGCGGCCGGCGGCTGGGCGATGGCCGAGCCGCGCCGGCCCGAAGCTGGCAAACCCGACCACGCCATCGGCGGCCTCGCTGGCAACGATCACCGCCTGCGCCCCGGGTCGGTCGCGGATCGTTCCGGCCCACTGGCGCGCCTGATCTTCGTATGACATGCGAAGCAGCACGCGGTGCGGCAGGATCGCGGCGTAAGCCGATCGCCATGCATCGACATAGACTTTGGCGATTCCCGCAGCATCCCGCTCGGTCGCCGGCCCGATGGTCGTCATAGAGCGAGCCTAGCACGACGGCGGAGCGCCGCCAGCCCGGAGATCATTCATGACGCTCAGCGACCGCCCCTTGTTCCCCGCCCCCAACATGGGGGCGGGTTGGGGTGGGGGAAGCGAGCGATGATTGTCGCACGCCGAAACGCGGCTTCCCCCTCCCTGACCTCCCCCATGCTGGGGGAGGAGATCGCAGCGTGCGTGCAGAGAGAGCGATGGGGGTGGAGCGAAGCACTACCGCTTCAAATCCTCCGGCACCTTGTCGGTGGGCTGCAGCAGCAGGCGCTCGACGCGCTCGCCTTTGATCAGGTGCTTCTGCAGGATTTCCTCGGCATCCTCGATAGTGTGATAGGAGTACCAGACCTGCTCGGGATAGATCACCATGGTGGGACCGAGCTCGCAGCGGTCGAGGCAGAGCGCCTGGTTGATGCGCACGCCGTCGAGGCCCAGTTCCTTGGCCCGCGCCTTCAGGTAGTTTCGCAGCCGCTCCGAGCCCTTCCTCTTGCAGCAGCCGCGCGGATGGCCGTCCGGCCGCTCGTTCACGCAGCAGAACACATGCGCCTCGTAATAGGGCGCGGGATCGCCCGGTAGTTTGCGATCGGACATGATCGGGTTTCGCTCCTCGGCTATTTCTTCTTTGCGCCGTCGGCGCCGCTGAATTGCTGCCAGAACATTTTCTGCATCTGCTCCAGGTTGGAGATGCCGGCCGGCAGCCAGGTCTTGATCAAGGTCTCCGGATCCATCGAGCGCATCGCCCCCATCATGCGGTCCTGCATCTCCTTCATCACCGCCTCCTGCATCGGCGCCACATCCGGCAACCCCATGAAGGTCCGCGCCTCCTCCGGCGTGCAATCGATATCGATATGGATCTTCATGGGCGGCCCTCCAAGTCACGGCACGTTGGGGCACTGTAGGCGGGCGGCAAGCCCAAGGGCAAATGGCAACGGTGATTTCAATTTTGGCAGTCAAATAGCATGCTGGATGGGCATTGCGGCTTATATCAACCCTGATATAAGATGGGCTTGTGGAGGGGGTGCTTGGCAAAGAAGGCGGTCTTTCTTGGGGACACGAGGCAAGCCCTTCGCGATCTTCCCGACGACGCGAGGCGGGAGGCCGGCTTTCAGATCAGCCTTGTGGAAAACGGCTTGGAGCCAAACGACTGGAAGCCGTTCCCACAATCGGGCCAGGTGTTCGAGAAATAAGGATCAAGGAGCGAAGCGGTGCATTTCGCGTGATCTACCAAGCGACCTTGCCGGACACGGTGCTGGTGCTAGACGTGTTCCAAAAGAAGACGCGGAAAACGCCGCGGCCGGAGATCGAAAAGGCCCGCAATCGACTCAATGCGTACCTGAGAGATAGAGGTTCGAAGTGAAGGTTGAACGTTTCGATAGCGTATGGGATGCGATCGAGGACGACCCGGCGGAGCGCGAGCGGCTTAAGATGCGCACGGCGTTGTTGATTGCCCTGCGCGACAAGGTCGAAAGCTGGAAGGTGACCCAGGCCCAGGCGGCGAAGCGGCTGGGCATCACCCAGCCGCGCCTCAATGATCTGCTCAAGGGCCGCTTCAACAAGTTCAGCCTGGGCGCGCTGTTCGACCTGGCGACGAGAGCTGGCCTCAAGGTCAAGCTGTCGATCCACGATGCGCGCGGGAAGGCGAAAGCGAAACGTGCAGCCTAGGGACACCGCGCGCACCGGCAGCACCGTCGATTCCCTCTGGGAAGAGCTGGGCATCCTCGAGGACGTTCAGGAACTTGCTGCCCGGAAGCTGCCGGCCGCCGAGTTGACGAAGGCAATGAAACGCCGGAAATGGAGCAAGGCCGAGCTGGCGCGCAAGCTCGAGACCAGCCGGCCGCAACTGGATCGCCTGCTGGATCCTACCTCCCCCGGCGGCATCACCATCGGCACCCTGACGCGCGCCGCCCGCGTCGTCGGCAAGCGGGTGGACGTCCGCCTGCTGCCGGCATGAAGGCGGCGTCCTAGCGTCTGTCCCGCGGCTCCATCCACCCGCTTCGCGCCTTGAACCGCTCCACCGCCAAATCGATGAACGTCCGCACCTTTGCCGTCACCTGGTGGCGGGTGGGATAGATCGCGTTGATGGCGAACGCGATCGGGCGGTACTCCTCCAGCAGCGGGACGAGGCGGCCCTCCTCCAGATCCTCCGCGACCAGGAAGCTGGGCGCCAGGAAGATGCCGATGCCGTTGATCGCCGCGATGCGCAAAGCTTCGGCGTTGTTGGTGCGCAGGGTGCCTTTGACGCGCGCGCTCACAGGATCGCCGCGCGGGCCGGTGAAGCGCCATTCGTCGCCATAGGGATAGAAGGCGTAGCGCAGGCAATTGTGGCCGGAGAGGTCGGATGGGTGCTCCGGCCGCGCGTGCGTCTCAAGATATGACGGCGCCGCGCATGGAACATGCCGCCAGGCGCTGAGCTGGCGGATCACCAGGCTGGAATCCGCCGGCACGGTGGCGCGGATCGCGAGGTCGAGGCCCTCCTCGACCAGGTCGACCATGCGCTCTCCGGTCGTGAGTTCCACGATGAGCTCGGGATAGAGCTTCATGTATTCGGCAATGACCGGAGCCACGAACCGCACGATATGGGTCCCGGCGTGGAGCCGGAGGCGCCCACGCGGGGTGGATTGCAGGGCACCGGCCACCCGGTCGGCTTCTTCCAGCTCGGAGAGGATGCGGGCGGCGTTCTCGTAATAGGCCTGGCCCACTTCGGTCAGGCTGATCTTGCGGGTGGTGCGCTGGAGCAGCCGCGCGCCGAGCTGCTGTTCCAGCGCCTGGACATGCTCGCTGGCCATGGTCGGTGACATGTTGAGGCGCCGGGCGGCCGCGGAAAAGCCGCCGGTTTCAACCACTTGCACGAAAGTCGTCAGGCTTTTCAGGCGGTCCATGGTCCAGATCCGATTATCCGCTATTGCCGGATAATCTCGCCGAAACATTCTCGATTATAGCGGCACAGAAAACAATCCATCTTCTGTCACATCGGCAGCGCAGATTTCGTCTTTGAGGATGTTCGACAGAGAAACCGACAGGAGATCGCCATGAAACCCCGCATCAACCCGATCCAAGCCGCCCCCGAAACCGTCAAAGCCATGATCGCGCTGGAGGATCATCTCGTGAAAAGCGGCCTCGAGACCTCGCTCTATCACCTGGTGAAGACCCGCGCCTCGCAGATCAACGGCTGCGCCTATTGCATCCACATGCACACCCGCGATGCCCGCGCCCATGGCGAGACCGAGGAGCGGCTGTACCTGCTCGACGCCTGGCGCGAATCGCCGCTCTACAGCGACCGCGAACGCGCGGCCCTCGCCTGGACCGAATCCTTGACGCTGATCGCCGAGACGCACGCGCCGGATGAATTGTTCGACGCGGTGAAGAAGCATTTCAGCGACGACGAGATCGTGAAGCTCACCGTCCTGATCGGGGCCATCAACGCCTGGAACCGCCTCGCGATCAGCATGCGTTCGGTCCACCCGGTGACCAGGTCGCAGGCCGCCTGAGCCTCGGGACACGGAGACGCCATCATGAGACGCTCACTTGGAAACCTGGCCTGGTTCAGCGCCGCGTTGTGCGCGGCGATCCTGCAACCGAGCACCATGAACGCCGCCAGGGCCGACGAGACGGTGAAAAAGGTGTTCGCGACTCAACTGCCCAACGTGCCCGGCGACAGCCTGACCGCCATACTGGTCACCTACAAGCCGGGCGAGAAATCCGCATCCCACCATCACGCCGGCAGCGTGTTCGCCTATGTGCTGTCGGGCGAGATCCGCTCGCAGGTTTCGACCGACGGGCCGGCGAAGGTCTACAAGGCCGGCGAAAGCTTCTTCGAGCCGCCGGGCAGCAGCCACCTGGTCAGCGAGAACGCCAGCGCCACCGAGCCCGCCAGCCTGCTCGCCGTGTTCGTGGCGGCGGACCATGCCAAGCTCACCGCGCCCGGCGAAGCGCCGTGACGTCGAAGACGCTTCAGTTGCTCGATCGGCCGCAATAGACTCGCCTCTTCATCGGATTCATTGGAATGGTCGCATTTTCTACGCCGAACCGGCATCCACTTCGGCGGAAAATGCTCCAGGCGATGGAGAGGCGACTTGGCCAAGGCGGACGAAGCGAGCGGGCGGGTTCTGAGCGGCGGCTGCCTGTGCGGCACCGTGCAATACCAGGTGCGCGACGAATTCCAATACGCGATGAACTGCCACTGCTCGCAATGCCGGCGCGCCACCGGCTCGGCCTTCAAGCCGTTCGCCGGCATCGCGCGCGACAAGCTCACGATCACCTCTGGCACCGACACTCTTTCCATCAATGGCGCGCCGGACAATCACGACGCGTTCTGCAAGTCCTGCGGCTCGCTGCTCTATTCGGTGGTGCGCGACGGCGCCTACGTTCACGTTACACTGGGAACCCTCACCGACGATCCATCGATCCGCCCGACCAAGCACATTTTCGTCGGCTCCAAGGCGCCGTGGTTTACAATCACCGACGATCTGCCGCAGCATGACGAGTTCTGATTTCACTCTTCCGACGTCCGCCGCGCGCTAGGTCGACGCTCTGCGCGCGAACAGAAACGCGACGTCGACCGTAGCCACCATCGAGCGCGGCACGCGATTCCGTTCAAGGCTGGTAAGATGCCGTGCGTTCGGGCCCATCATGATGGCGTCCTCGATATCGCTTCGTTGCAACGCGATCCGGCGCACGACGCGTTGTTGCACCGGCGCACTGAAACTGTCAGCCATCCGCGCGGCGTAGGCGCTCGCCTTGTCCGCGGGCAGGCCGAGCAAATTGAGGGCTCGCCGCAACTCCTGTAAATGTCCCTCGCCTGGAAACGCCAGAGCCAGCATCCCGCTGGGCCGCAGCACGCGCGCCATCTCGCCGAAATTCTTCGGCGCGAAGATGCTCATGACGAGATCGATGGAGCCGCCCCGGATCGGCCAGCGGTGCCAGATGTCCGCGACCGCGAACGTCATCTCCGGATGATGGCGCGCGCACCAGGCGGCCGCGTCTTTCGACAGGTCGATGCCTGTGCCCGACGGGGTGGCCAGCCGTTCGACGACGCCCGCCAGATGAAAGCCGGTGCCGCAACCGACATCGAGAATCGCGCTGCTTTCGCCTGCGTGCGCCGCAATCGTCTCCGCGATGAAATCGAAATGACCCTTGGCGAGAAAACGCGCACGGGCCTCGAACTGCGGGCGCGTATCGCCGCCGGCGGCAGGTGCACGCTTGCGTGGCCGTGCCAGGTTGACATAACCGCTTTTCGCCAGGTCGAAGCTGTGGCCGTTCGCGCAGGTAAGGCGGCGATCAGTGAGCGCGAGATCCCGGTTGCAGACCGGACAGCAGAACAGCGTGAAGCGGGCGCTGGAAACGGGCGGTCGCACGGCGACGACGCCTGCGCAGCAGGAACATCATGCCCATTTTCGTCTCCTTCTTCGCCCGTCAGGTGCCGGTATTATCCACCGGATGCGCGGCTGCTGTCGACCATTGACGCGCCGTCGCATCATGCTTCACGCTACCAGCGATGGACCGCTATCAGCAATTCCGGCCGGTCGAGGCCTTCCGCCACTTGGTCGATGCCTATTGGATCAATCGGCCGGCCGGGACGAACGGCGCGCCGCTCGACCGCGTCTTGCCGGATGGCTGCATCGACCTGGTGTTCCGCGGCGGTTCGAGCGGCGGCAGGCTGTTCAGCAGCGCCTTGATCGAGCGGCCCGCGTTTTTCGATGGCGCCAATCCCGGCTGGTTTGTCGGCGTGCGGTTCCGCCCGGCGATGGCGCGGGCCGTTCTCGATATCGAGCCGGCGGCATGCCGCGATTGCGACAT
>DASYRS010000517.1:0-11743 GCA_036004205.1 Dongiaceae bacterium | reverse complement strand
ACGGTGTCCCGCAGCCTGATGGCGCGGCTGGAGGCGGACCACGCGCAGGTCGAAGACAGCCTCTTCACCATCAAGCAGGCGACGGAGTGCGAAAGCGCGGGCAAGCGCATGGTCGACCGCGAGACGCATGAGCGCGCGATGATGATCGTCGCGGGTCCGATGGAATCCGACATGAAGGGTCTGTTAACCGGCTGCGGCGACTATGTCGGAGGCTTTGTGCGCGCGACCGACGACAGCGACTTCGACTTCTATACCGTCAATGGCGGGGACGTGGCCCGCAAGCTCGGCTGCGAATTGGCACAATAAAGTCGGCGGCAAGCGAGGCGTAAATGGCACATATCACTCTTCGGCTGTCCTCCACCTGGAGCGAGCGGTTGCTCCACCGGTTCGACGTGGCCCTGGACCGGGTCGAGCATAGGATCCGCAATCTCTTCGCCGACCGGCAGGGCGATTTCCGCAAGGCCGCTCATGTCGCGCGGGTACGCCGCCTGGCGGCGCACGGATGCAATGGCCAGGCGCTGATGTAGCGCCGCCCCGATCTCGTTGAACCTGCGCGCGCTCGCGCGCGTCAGATCCCCTTGAAGCGACGAACCCGGCGCGGCACTCTCGCCGTGCTTAGTGTTGTTTGGGGCTCAGTGAAACCTAACCAGTTTTGCCGGCGCGTTGCCGGGCTTGCTTTGGCGGGCCTTCTGCTGGGGGCGTGCGCCGATCCGGACATCAGCGTGACGGCGACTGATTTTGGGGAAGAGGACACCGCCTACTACCTGGTCCTGTCAGCCGGCGTTCTCCTGCCGATATGGCGACATCTCGTCCAGCGCGGCTTTCTCCTGCGCGATGTAGGCGCGCTCCTGGTCCAGGAAGTCGGAGATCGCGGCGCGCAGGCGCGGATCGGCGATCCAGTGTGAACTGTAGGTCTCGACCGGCATGTAGCCGCGCTGGATCTTATGCTCGCCCTGGGCGCCGGCCTCGACCCGTGGCAGCTTGTGCGCGATCGCATAGTCGATGGCGCGGTAGTAGCACAACTCGAAATGCAGGAAGCGGTAATCCTCCAGGCAGCCCCAGTTGCGGCCGTAGAGTGCCTGCGGTCCTTTGAAGTTGAGCGCTCCCGCCACCAATTGCCCGTCCTTCTCCGCGAGCATGAGAACGATGCGGTCTCTAAGGCTGCTTGCAATCCGGGCGAAGAAATCGCGGTTGAGATAAGGCCGGCCCCATTTCCGCCCGCCGGTATCCATGTAGAAGGCGAAGAAGGCGTCCCAATGCTTCGCCGTCAGCTCCGCGCCTTCGCAGGCGCGGATGGTGAGGCCGTACTCGGCCACGGCGACACGCTCCTTGCGGATCGCCTTGCGCTTGCGTGAATTGAGCGCGGCGAGGAAATCGTCGAATCCGGCATAGCCCTTGTTCGCCCAGTGATATTGCACGCCGATGCGCGTCAGGAACCCAACCTCCTCCAGCAGGTCGCTGTCCGCGCGCGGCGCGAACGTGACGTGCAGGGAGGACATGCCGGAATTCTCGACAGCCGAAATGAGCGCCGAGATCAAAGCCGCGCGGGCCTCTCTCTCATGTCCGCCCGGCCGCACCAGCAGGCGCGGCCCCGGCACCGGCGTGAAGGGGGCGGCGAGCTGGAGCTTCGGATAATAGCGGCCGCCGGCGCGGTCATAGGCCTCGGCCCAGCCGTGGTCGAACACGTACTCGCCCTGGCTGTGGGATTTGACATAGAGCGGCGCGGCGGCAACGACGCTGCCGGAGGAATCCTCGATGACCAGATGCTGCGGCAACCAGCCGGCCTTGCGCCCGACTGATCCTGACTGCTCCAGGGCATTCAGGAAGGCGTGACTGACAAAGGGATTGTCCGGCCCGTCAGTGCCGTTCCCGGAATCGCCCGCGGCGCAGGCGTCCCATTGCACGGCGGCAATACGCTCGATGCGATCGACGACGCGCGCGGACAAAGTGGTGGCAGGCCGGTTCATACCCTGCATTGTGAGGCCCTGGCAGACGGGGTCAAGCAGCCTGGACTCAGAGGAGGGTCAGCTTCTGCCGATCCGCGGTCGGATAGGAGCATCCGAGAATGCGATTGATGGTCTTGCCATCGGTCGCGAGCGGCAATAGCAACCGCTCATAGACCCGCCAATGCTCCATGAACGCTCCCGGCGTCGGATTGTAGTTGCGGGTCTTGCAGAGAGGGAGGCCGGTCTGCACGACCTCCGCGTAATCGTCCAGCACGTCCGGATCGTAGCCCGAAATATCGGCTTCGTCGAAAAACTTGCCGGTCAGCTCACGGCTGGCGGCGTCCACCAGCGAGGTGCCCATCAGGCGGAACCGGAACCGGTGTGGACCTTCGACGACATCCACCACCAGCAGATTGCCGAACCACGGGCGCAGATCATCGTCCGAGAAATCGGCTCGGCACGGCAACGCGCCATCGCGCCGCTTGGATGCCCAGAGCTCAGCCAACGACCGCAATTGCGGCGTTGCTATCACCGGCATGGGCATCTGGCTGGGCAGGTACATAATTCCCCAATCGCAGCTTTGACCCTATCCACTCAGGGTTCGCCGCCGATCCAACTTGGCCGCGCTAAGATCAAGCAATTTCGAAGGTGGCGTCAACCTCTACTGCAACGCCGAGTGGCAATTGTGCCACGCCCACGGCCGATCGAGCATGCTTTCCCGCATCGCCGAATATTTCGACCATGAAATCCGAAACGCCATTGGCAACCTTCGGCTGGTCAGTGAATCCGGGCGCCGAATTCACAAAAACGTTCAATTTGACACAACGTTTAACCCGATCGAGATCGCCCAGCGCCGCTTGCAACTGTGCGACGATATTGTGGCCGCAAATGCGCGCCGCTTTCTGGCCGTCTTCGACCTGAAATTCCTTGCCCAATTGGCCTTTGTAATGGAACTCGCCGTTCCAGACCGTCACCTGGCCCGATACGAAGGCCTGATTGCCGGTAATGACGACCGGCACGTAGTTGGCGACGGGAGCCGCCGCCTTGGGTAGTTCGATCTTCAGCTCGGCGAGGCGAGCGGCAATTTTTCCGGACATGAGCAGCTCCTGATCTGGAGAAAAAGTGTTTTGCGTTCGAGGTCGAACTCGGCGCGGAGCATAGCCGCAAGGGGCGCGGCGAATCCAGGCTTGAACGCGACAGTTTCCGCCATCGGCGCGCCGTTCCTGGTAGGAGGCGCCTTCGATTCGTCCGAGCCATGGCCGGGGCGAGCCCGGCCGAGCCACTGGCGAGAATGGTGCGTTCTCTGGTGCCTCGAGAGCAGCGAGGACGAGACGGCTGCCGTGCCTATTCCGTCAGCACCGCTCCTTGCGGCGTGACCTGCAGGTTCACCGGATCTCCATCGGCGAAGGCCAGCGCATGCCAGACGTTGTCGCAGCCTTTGGCAACGATACGAACGTCGGTATAACCTTGGGCGAGGATGCGCCGCTCCGCATCGACGCGAGCCGCGCCATCGGCTTGATCGCCGGGCCGGCAGATCTGGCCCGACCGCTCGGCGGACAGTGCATCCGGCGCAACCAATTCGCTGCCGGCACTGGCAATCAAGATGGCGGAAAGAACGAGATCGAGACGGAGTTTCATGGTGCACCTCGGCGGCGCTATCGGCCAATTTCGTCTTGCCCGATGACACACCAACAAGAGGTCGGCAAAATGGTTGCAAGATGGCGCAAATGTGGCGTCTGCGCACTCGATCTAAATCATTGGAAACGCGGGATTTAAGTGATGAGCTCAGTTCCCTTCGAGATCAAGCGCCTCGATCACCTTGTGCTCAGGGTGCGCGACCTCGATGACATGGTGCGGTTCTATTGCGACGTCCTGGGCTGCCGGATCGAGCGCGTGCAGGCCGAGATCGGACTGACCCAGATCAGAGCGGGCCAGTCGCTGATCGATCTCGTCACCATCGATGGCAAGCTGGGCCGGATGGGCGGCGCGGCGCCGGGCAAGGAAGGGCGCAATCTCGATCATTTCTGCGTCACCATCGACGGCTACGATGAAGCGAAAATTCGCGCTTACCTGATGGCGCACGGGGTCGAGATCGGAGAAGCGGGTTCGCGCTACGGCGCGGAAGGCGAGGGACCGTCGCTCTATGTCAGCGATCCCGAAGGCAACGTCGTCGAACTGAAAGGGCCGCCGACGCGCTGAGGCGAGAATTTAGGATCCTTCCTGCACCACGCGGCCCTGCGGCGTGATCATCACGTTGACGGCGGTGCCATTCAGCGTGGCCTGACCATGCCAATTGTTGTCGCAGGACTTTTTCAGGCCGGAAACCGAACTATAGCCGGCGGCCTGCGCGTATTTGCGAGCCTCATCGGCGGTGGTCCCGTCGATCTTTTCGCCGAAATGACATCCGGGAACACCGACCATGCTGGTGTTCGATATGGTGGTCGAGGTCGCGGTTTGTCCGTAAGCCTGCCCACCGGCCATGGCGGCCAGCATCGCCAGCGTCAAAAGATTGAGCTTAAACATGAACGTCTCCGGATCGCGTCAAATGGCAATGGCGACGCGCGCCGCACCCTGTAGGTCCCGATGCATGGGGGGATGCTGGAGCGGGACCGGAGCGTGGGGTGGCGCACCGGGTCGACGCGCGTGCCATTGTCCGGAGAAACAACGGATGAAGGGCAAGGTTCCCTGCGCAGATGAGCAATTCGAGGGTCCCGACAGGCTGGAACATTTCGTCGCACCGGGACGTTGTTCGCGGCCATGCAGCCGCACCTGTCAGCCAGCTCCGGAAAGTGTCGACATTGCGTGATCTTAGCGCTGCTGGTGCTGATCGCGGCGGGATGCGCGAGCGTGCCGGATGCGGACGATGAAATTGCTGAAGCGGCCGCCACATCGCAGGCGAGCCCCACACTCCTTGGCGCCGGCGGAATTCTGAACGCATCGCAGAGCCGCCACTTGTTGAACCGGGTCGCGAACGAGGCGGAGCACGATGCGGTGCTGGAGCGGCACCTGGCCGTCGAGCAGGCGATCGCCCGAACGCCGCTGACGGCGGGCAATTCAACCGAGTTGCTGCGCAATGGCGACGGTGCGTTCGCGGCGATATTCAAGGCGATCGCCGGAGCCAGGCGTCACGTCAATCTCGAATATTACACGTTGGAGGATGTCGTCTATGACGGCCGGCATCTGAGCGATCTGCTGATCGCGAAACGTCAGGCCGGAATCGCGGTCAACATCATCTACGACGCGTACGGATCGAGCAACACGCCGAGCGAATTCTTCGCGCGGCTCAAGGATGCCGGCGTCAATCTGCTGGCCTTCCATCCGGTCAATCCGCTGGAGGCGGTTGCCGGCGGCTATTCACCGAACGACCGCAATCATCGGAAGATCATGATCGTCGATGGGACGGTTGCGGTGGTCGGCGGCGTCAATCTCGCCAGCTACTATCAGAGCAAGACGCCCGGCGGTGGATCGAAGGCGGGCGCGCAAACCTCGGCTCAAGACAGTACAACGGGAAAAGAGCGGCCAGAAAACTGGCGCGATCTTTCAATGCGGATCGAAGGGCCCGCCGTAAAGCAGCTGCAGGGCCTATTCCTCGGGCATTGGAACAGCGAACATGGGCCGGCACTCGACCAGACGGATTTCTTTCCAGATCGGCCGGCGAATGGCAGCGAGATCGTGCGGATCATCGGCAGCTCGCCGGAGCAGGATGCCTCACGCTACTATGTCGCGCTGATCTCGGCGATCCGCAACGCACAAAGCACCATCTGGCTTACCACCGCTTATTTCGTCCCCACGTTCGAGGAGAAGCACGAACTGATCTATGCCGCCGAGCGCGGCGTGGACGTGCGCCTCATGCTGCCGGCGGTCAGCGACGCCAGCCAGGCGATCGCGGTGGCCCATTCCCACTATTCGGACCTGTTGGAAGCCGGCGTCCGGATCTTCGAGCTCGACGACGTTGTCCTGCATTCCAAGGCGGTCACGATCGACGGTGTCTGGTCGGCAGTCGGCTCATCCAACTTCGATCACCGCAGCGTGCTGTTCAATGACGAAGTGGAGGCCATCGTGCTCGGCCGCAAGACCGCTGCGGGACTGGAGAGGGTCTTTGAGGAGGACCGGGCGCAGGCCAAGGAGATCAGCCTCGAGCAATGGCGGAAGCGGCCGCTGCCAGACCGCCTGGGAGATTTCTTTCAGCGCAGCCTGCAGTACCTGCTCTGATCAAACGGTCAGTCGGTGAAAAAGTTCGGGTGGCGATCCTGGAACGCCTCGAGTTCCCGCAGCACCCGGTCGAGATGCGTATGCATCGCGCGCGCCGCCGCCTTCGCGTCGCGATCGGCGATCGTTCGGTAGATCGCCTGATGCTCTTTCAACGTCGCTGACATGCGCCCCGGCTCCGGCAGCAGCAGCCGACGCGTTCGATCGACATGGGTGCGCACCGATTCCAGAATCTCGCCCACGCGATCCAACGATAGACCTTCGATCAGCAGGCGATGGAACGCGATGTCGAGCTGATGAAAGCCGTCCAGATCGCCGCTTTTCACCGCGGTCTGCTGATAAGCCATGTTGCGGTCCAGGCGCTCGATCCAATCGTCCCCCAGATGCTGGGCGCAGGCGCCGACCACTTCGACCTCCAGGGCGCGGCGCACCATCATCCATTGGCGGACGTCGCTGATCCGGATGCGCGAGACGTAAGAGCCGCGCTGCGGCTCCACCACGACCAGGCGCTCGAACGCCAGGCGATTGACGGCGGTGGTGACGGACAGGCGGGAAACGCCGAACCGCGCGCATAGGCCGATCTTGTCGATCGGCGCCTCCGGCGGCAGCTCGCCGGTGACGATGGCGAGCTTCAGCGCGCCATAGATTTGGTCCGCTTTCGATTCACTGGACATGGCGTGGATGCGGCCGGGGCTCTTGCCCAGCGGATTCGCCGGAGACTTGCGCGGACGTTTGGCGCCGCCCGCCGTTACTCCCACCATGCGCGTGCTCATGGTCACCTATCTCTATCCCCGCGCTGTTCTAGCACGCCTCGCCGGTGGCCTCCCAATGCGCATGAGTATTGACGGAGCGAAACTAGGCGAACTAGCATGCCAGCTTAAAGGAAAGAGTGGCCCATCGGCAAGTGAGGCTGCCAGTGTCGGAGGAGACGTCGAGACAGGGCGGCGATGCGCCGGCAAAGCGCGATCGCGAAGGTGGTGCTGCGGCCTTGCCGCATGGCGCCGTACTGGCGGCGCGCGCGATTTCCAAGGAATTCTCCGGCGTGCGCGTCTTGCAGCAGGTCGATCTCGACCTTCGGGCGGGCGAGATTCACGCCCTGATGGGCGAGAACGGCGCCGGCAAGTCGACGCTGGTGAAGATCCTGTCTGGCGTCCACACCGCTTACGAAGGCGAAATCCTGGCGGAAGGGCGACTGATTCGCTTCGAAAGCGTGCGCGATGCCGAGCGCGCGGGTATCGCCATCATCCATCAGGAGCTCAATCTCGTCCGCGAGCTGACGGTCGCCGATAACATTTTCCTCGGCCGCGAACCGCTCGTTGCCGGCCTCATTGTCGACCGCCGACGCATGGGCCAATCGGCTGCCAGCCTGCTGAAGCGCCTCGGGATCGCGATCGATCCCGACAGCCGGGTGGCCGGTTTGCGCGTGGGCGAGCAGCAGCTGGTGGAAATCGCCCGCGCCTTGTCGCTCGATGCGCGCATCCTGATCATGGACGAGCCGACATCGGCCTTGTCCAGCGCCGAATGCGACATCCTGTTCAAGGTCGTGCGCCAGCTGGCGACGTCGGGCGTCGCCGTCGTCTATATCTCGCATCGCATCGACGAGGTCATGCAACTGGCCGATCGCGTCACCGTGCTGCGCGACGGCCGCCACGTCGTCACCGCGCCGATCGGCGAACTCACGCGCGGCGCCATCATCAAGGCGATGGTCGGGCGCGACATGGTGGCAGGCGAGCATGCCCCGGTCGACCGCGGCGGGCCGGCGGTCCTGTCGGTACGCGATTTGGCGCTCGACGTTGCGGGGCGCCGCGGCTGGCGCCGGGTGCTCGACGGCGTCAATTTCGACCTGCGGCAGGGGGAGATTCTCGGGATTGGCGGGTTGCTCGGTTCCGGCCGGTCGGAAATCCTCGAATCGATCTTCGGATCGGTGCGCGGACAGCGTGGCGGGCGGATTCTGGTGCGCGGCACCGAAGCGCGGATCGCTTCGCCGGTTGATGCGAGCCGCCATGGCATCGCTCTGGTGACGGAAGATCGCAAGGAACGGGGACTGCATCTCAGCGCAACGATCGGCGAGAACGTCGCGCTGCCGTCGATCCGCGCATTGGCGCGCTTCGGCGTGCGGGACTTCGCTGCCGAGGCGGCCCTGGGACGCAAAGTGGTGAAAGACCTCGGCGTGCGCTGCACCGGCATCGAGCAGGTGGCCGCGACGCTGTCCGGCGGCAACCAGCAGAAGGTCGTGATCGGCAAATGGCTGGCGACGCGACCTTCAATCTTGCTGCTGGACGAGCCGACGCGCGGCATCGATGTCGGCGCCAAGCGGGAAATCTACGACCTGATCTTCGCCCTGGCCGCCCAGGGCCTCGGCATCCTGGTGGTCAGTTCGGAGTTGCCGGAACTGCTCCTGCTCTCCGACCGCGTCCTCGTGATGTGCGAGGGAAGGCAGATCGGCATTCTGCTCCGCGCCGAGGCGAACCAGGAATCGGTGATGCGGCTGGCGACCCCGCATGGCAGCAGCGGCGCGCGGCAGGTGTTCGCATGAGCGCGCTTCGCCTGCTCTCGCGCACCAAGCTCTATTGGGGGCTGGTGCTGATCTTCCTGATCGGCGCACTATCCTCGCCGGTCACGTCCTCCGGCAAGAACATCTTCTTGTCCTACGGCAACCTGACGGACGTGCTCCGCCAGGTGTCGATCACCGGCCTGGTCGCGACCGGCATGACCATCGTCATCCTGATCGGCGGGATCGACCTTTCGGTCGGGTCGATGATGGCATTCTCGACCGTCACCTGCGCCATGCTGTTGACGCAGGAGGGCTGGACCGCCGCGACGATCATGGGCGCCCCCGCCACCGCGCTGGTCGCGTTCGCGGCGATTGCCGCGCTGGCTCACTTCATCTTCCGCGGGATGGCGCAAGGCCGGACCACGGAGATCGGACATCGCGCCGCCACCGCGCTCGATCCGCTGCGAGGACGATGGATTCCGATCGCCGCCGGGCTCGTTGCCGCGATCCTTGCCGTGTGGTTCGTGGCGGCGCAGGTGCCGACCAAATTCGGCGTGATCGGTGTGCTGCTGGTGACGCCTTGCGTCGCGCTGCTGCTCGGCGGGCTCAACGGCGTGATCATCGTTGGCGGTCGCCTGCAGCCTTTCATCGTGACCTTGGCGATGATGGTTGGCGCGCTTGGCGCGGCGCGCCTGACGGCGGGGCAGGATAGCGCCGTGCTGCCGGTCTATACCGGCTCCAACGCGACGGCCGATTTCGAGATCCTGCGATCCATGGCCTGGGGCATCGTGCCGGTGCCGGGCTTGTTCTTCCTGGCGGCGATCATCATCTTCGGCGCGCTGCTGCGCTTCACCGCGTTCGGCCGCTACGTCTATGCGATCGGCGGCAACGAAGAAGCCGCGCTGCTGGCCGGCATTCGGGTGGCGCGGGTGAAGCTGGCGGCGTATCTGTTCTCCGGCATGCTGGCCGGTATCGCCGGCGTGCTGTTCGTCGCGCAATATCGCCAGGGCAAGCCGGATGCCGGCACGGGCCTGGAGCTTGACGCGATCGCCGCGGTTGTGATCGGCGGCACCAGCCTGATGGGCGGGCGCGGCGGCCTCGCCGGCACGCTGGTCGGCGTGCTGATCTTCGGGCTGCTGTCGGACATCCTGCAGCTGCACAACATCAATTCCAACCTGCAGCTCCTGCTGAAGGGGCTGATCATTGTCTGCACCGTCCTGGTGCAGGAACGCAATCTCGCCCACCTCGTCGCGCGCTGGCGGAAGCGCCCGCCGCAGACCTACGCGACCGGGGATTCGACCGGGGCAGGATCGGCCGACGAACAGCGGCCGCAAGAAGCCAGCGCATTTCAAAAGCAACGGGAGGACCTCAATGAAGCGTCGTGAATTTCTGAAATTTACGGGTCTGGCCGCCGGCGCGGCCACCCTCTATGTGCCGGTCGGCTTCCGGCCGGCCAATGCCGCCGCGAAATGGCGGGTCGGATTCAGCCAGGTGACGACGATCGAGCCGTGGCGCGTGCAATTCAACAAGGACATCAAGGCCGAAGCCGAGAAGCACCCGGAAGTCGAGCTCATCATCACCGACGGCGAGGACAAGACGGAAAAGCAGGTCGCCGATGTCGAGAACCTGATCCGCCAGGAAGTGAACGTGCTGCTGATCTCGCCAAAGGAATCCGCCGGCCTCACCGGCGTAGTCGACAAGGCGGTCGACGCCAACATCCCGGTCATCGTTCTCGACCGGAACGTCGACACCGAGCGCTATACCCAGTTCATCGGCGGCGACAATGCCAAGATCGGCCGGGCCGCCGGCGAACACGCCGTGAAGCTGCTGGGCGGAGCGGGCAAGGCGGCAGGCAATGTGGTGGAGATCTGGGGTGGTATGGGCACCCAGCCCGCGCATGACCGGCATGACGGATTCCACGAATTCACCGACAAGGAACCCGGCATCAAGAACCTGCTCGACCAGCAATCGGCCGATTGGAAACAGGACAAGGCCTATGACGTGATGACCACGGCCCTGCGCAACAACGAAAAGATCGACCTGGTTTACGGCCATAACGATCCGATGGCCTATGGCGCCTATCTGGCGGCGAAGGATGCCGGCCGCGAGAAGGACATGATGTTCCTAGGCATCGATGCATTGCCGAACGAGGGCGTGACCTGGGTGCATAACGGCGAGCTCACCGCCACGTTCCTCTATGCGACGCCCGGAGCGGAAGGGCTGCGTCAGGCGGTCAAGCTTCTGAACGGGGAGAAGATCGAGAAGAAGATCATCCTCGATACGATGACGATCACCAAGGAGAACGCCGACCAGATCATGAAGGAGAACGGCTTGCTCTAGCGCTTCGCCACCGGGAGTCCGATGGGGATACCCGATGGCGTAATAATGCCAATGCCTGTCGCAACTCGGCCGCGAAGCGAGCGCTTCGCGGCCTTTTCCTTGGCGGCGTTCCGAGTCGAGCCCCAGACGTCGCCGCAGTGCGGAATAGCGAGCCTCGTCCATCAAACTGACACACAGGCGCCATGAGACGGCAATCGTCTCCATGCTCTAAGCGGGTCGCTTTTTGGGGGTGTCACGCGCTACACGCTATGCGAAAGGAAGTCGCCTTGACAAAGATTGAGCGCCTCATGAGACTCACGTCCGTCAAGTGAATCTTTGATGACGACTAATCCATTCCGATGCCGCGGGTGCCGGCACCTGATCGTTCGCTTTTCCAAGCGAAGCGAGCACCTATCAAGAGGGAGATAAACGTGACCTACCGATGGAAACTAAGTGCGACCGCTGCATCCTTTGCGGCGGTGCTGGCGATCGCTGGATGCGGCGAAGAGAAGAAGAGCGAGGAGCAGGCCGCGGCGCCCGCCCCGGCTTCCGGCGAGCAGACGGCGGCAACTGAAGCGCCGGCGGGCAACCCGCTGGATGCGCTGATTGCCGAGGCCAAGAAGGAAGGGTCGCTGACGACGATCGCCTTGCCGCACGACTGGTGCAACTACGGCGAGCTTATCCAGACCTTCAAGGACAAGTACGGCCTGCAGGTCAATGAGCTCAATCCCGACGCCGGCTCGGGCGACGAGGTCGAGGCGATCAAGGCGAACAA
>DASYRS010000516.1:0-5546 GCA_036004205.1 Dongiaceae bacterium | reverse complement strand
GTGGCCGAGCGCGACTTATTGATCACGCCCTCGAAGCGCGAGGAGCCGCGGATTCCGTTCGGCTGGCTGGTGGAGCGCGGGCTGCTCGAGCCCGGCGCGGTGCTGACCAGCTTCAACGGCCGCTGGACCGCCAAGGTGCGGGCCGACGGCACGCTCATCTCCGCCGACCATCGCGGCTCGATCCACCAGGTCGGCGCCGCGGTCCAGGGCGCGCCGGCCTGCAACGGTTGGGCCTTCTGGTGCTACAAGGTCGACGGCCAGCTGGTCTCGATCGACACCCTGCGCGCGCAGGTGCGGGCGGAACTCAACTGAATTAACGAGGGCGGGATATCCGTGGGCGCGATGCTTCCCGACGCAGCATCGCGCCGCCCGCTTTCCTTTAATTTTTGAGCCTCCGCGCCTCCCCCGTGTCGGGGGAGGGAAGATGTTGCGTGCGTGTCGGATGCCCCTCACGCATTCGTGTCCCTGCGTTTCCCGCTTGTCATTGGCGCATCCGCAACGCCGGTGGTTGCATGACGGGTCGCCGACCCCAAACCCGGAGACCCTCCATGAAAAAACTGATGGCAGCCGTGGCCCTGACATTGCTCATGACCGGCACGGCGTTCGCGAATTCCTGTCCCACCCATGTGAAGAAGATCGACGCGGTGCTGGCCGCCCCGCCGAGTTCGATCAGCGCCGAAGTCCTGGCCCAGGCCAAGGACCTGCGCGACCAGGGCGAGGCCCTGCACAACGAAGGCAAGCACGCCGAAAGCATGGCCACCCTGGCCGAAGCCGAAAAGCTCCTCGGCATCGCTCAGTAAAACTGTCGCCCCGGGCAGCCGCGAGGCGGCGCGACCTGGGGCCCATCGGCGGCGTGCGTTTCCAGGACGGACGGGTCCCGGGTCTTCACCCGGGATAGCAGGTCTTATTGCGCCCTTTGCTCCGCGCTGCCGGCGAAGGCGCGCTTGACGCGCTTCGCCATCGCGGCGATCGGGTGCTGGCGTTCCCACTGCGTCTCCGCGCGCGCGGTGAACTTTTCGCAGAAATAGAAGCAGGCACTGCGGTCGCACGGCGTCGCCCGGTCCGCGAACTGGGCCGTGCCCTCCAGCAGGTTGCCCATGCTGGGCCCGCTGCCGCAACGCATGATCATGCCGTCGGGCCCCAACCAGACGAACTCCTGGCCGGCGGTGCACATCTGGCCGCGATAGCCGGTCAGCCGCGCCAGGTGCTTGCGCCCCAAGGTGGGGTCGATGCTGGGCCGCTCGCGGCGTCCGTCGAACAGATGAGGGTTGGCACGCTCGGCCGCCAAGGAATGGCGCCGGAACAAGGCGCGCTCCTCCTCGGTGTAGCCCGAGGGATACGCTCTGTCGCGCTGCCGGCCTTGCAGCATCTTCGGGAGCGGGGCCAGGCCGACCGGGCGCAGGGACTCCGCGATGGCGTCGAAGTTCCGCAGCACCTCCGGTGTCGCCACCACCGTCGCCATGACCGGGAAGCCGCGTTTCAGCAGCGCCTCGGCATGGCGCAGGAAGACGGCCAGGCCGTTGCGCCGCTCGCGCTCGCTCGGATGCAGCCCGGCATTGATGAAGCTGACTCGCGCCGGATCAATCCGCTCGGCAAACCGTAGAAGCGCGGCACCGGTGAGGTTGCTGTTGAGCGACATAAAGTGCCGCTCGGTCAGGATCTCGCAGAGTTCGACGAAGTCGGGATAGTGGCTGGGCTCGCCGCCGGTCATATGCAGCAGCCAGGTCTTGCCGGTCCGATCGAACGCGGCGCGCCACTGCTCGGGCGTGGCGTGGACCCGCACCTTGGCGCCCAGCTGCTTTTCCGGCAGGAAGCAATAGTCGCAGCGATAGTTGCAGGTGGTGAACAGCAGCCAATCGGCTTCGATGTCGTGCTTCATGCCTGCCGTTCCTTTGGGGGCCGTGCTGGATGTTAGCATTCTTTGATGCTACTGCGCCGCCCGTTTCTGGGCCGTGCCGGCGAGGGCCAGTTTCGCGACCTTGCGCATCAGGCTGGGCAAGGCAACGGTGCCGAGCTGGTCGATCGGCACCCATTGCGCGTCCTTCAGCGGTCGGCCGCGCACGACCGCAATGGCGACCTGCAGCTCCAACGCGAAATGCGTGAAGACGTGCCGCACCACTCCGTCCGACCAGCGCCACTCGGCGCTGAGGGGCGCTTTGCGTAACGCGGCCGCCTTGCCCGGTGCCTCGTCGCCCCAGTCGGTGCCCGGCGCCTCCAGCATCCCGCCCAGCAGGCCGCTCGGCGGCCGGCGCCGCAGCGCCACCTCGCCCTTTTCATTGACGATCCAGAACGCGGCGCCGTAGCGCTGCGGCCGCGCCGCCTTGGGCGCCTTGCGCGGATAGCTCTCCTGGTCGCCTTCCTGGAACGCCTGGCAGTCCGGCCGCCAGGGGCAGAGCGAGCAGGCCGGCTTCTGCGGCGTGCAGATGGTGGCGCCGAGATCCATGATCGCCTGGGCGTAGTCGCCCGGCCGCTCCTGCGGCGTCAGCTGCTCGGCGAGGGCCCACAAGTCCGGCTTGGCCTTGGGCAGTGGGGTCTGGACCCGATGAAGACGGCTCGCCACCCGCTCGACATTGCCATCGACGATGGTCGCCGGCCGCTCGAACGCGATGGCGGCGATGGCGCCGGCCGTATAGCGCCCGATGCCGGGCAATTCGCGTAAAGCCTGTTCGGTATCCGGGAAGCGCCCGCCGTGCCGTTCCGTCACGATCCGCGCGCATTTATGCAGATTGCGGGCGCGGGCGTAATAGCCGAGCCCCGCCCAGGCCGCCATCACGTCGTGGAGGTCGGCTGCCGCCAGCTTTTCCACACTCGGCCAGCGCCGGAGGAACGTCTCGTAATAGGGTTTGACCACCGGCACCGTGGTCTGCTGCAGCATGATTTCGCTGAGCCAGACATGATACGGATCCGCCGTCGCCCCAGGCTTGGCGCGCCAGGGCAGGCTGCGGCGATGCCGGTCGTACCAGGCCAGCAGCGTGCGCGCCATGCGGCTGGAATCGCGTGCCCTCATCGGCATCCGCCAACAAAAACCTCCTCCCCCGCCATGGGGGAGGTCAGGGAGGGGGAAGCCGCGTTTCGGTGCGAGACAATCATCGCTCGCTTCCCCCACCCCGACCCGCCCCCATGGCGGGGGCGGGGGAGCGATGCTCTGTTGGCCATATGCGATTGCCCTGCCCCGCAAGGGGGAGGGGGAAGACCTGTGCGCTTGTGGCTCTCAACAAATCCATCCGAAGACCATAGACTCCGAATCCATGACCAAAAAGCCCACCCCCGTCGAACCAGCCAAGCCGGAGCCAAAGCCGCGCCGCAACTATATGGTCGCGTTGTCCGTGGAGGTGCCGGCCATCGCCAAGGCGGCGCTGGGCTCGCGGGGCTATGCGGAGGCGGGGCTGTTCACCCACTGGGCGGAGATCGCGGGGGCGTCGCTCGCGGCCTCCAGCCTGCCGATCAAGCTCAGCTTCCCACGTGGCAAGCGCGACGATGGCACCCTGACGGTGCGCTGCGGCGGGTCGGCGGCGTTGGAACTGCAGCACCTTAGCCCCAGCGTGCTGGAGCGCATCAACGGCCATTTCGGCTACCGGGCGGTGGCACGGCTGAAGATCGAGCAGGGCGCGGTCTCCGCCCGCCCGGTTTCGGTGCCCCCGCCACCCCTGACCCGCCTGGAACAGAACGATGTTTCGGCTGCGGTCGCGCCGGTCGCGGACCCGGAAATCCGCGCTTCCTTGACGCGACTCGGGACCGCGATTCGACGCCGCGACAAGGCGACGCGCGAGCGCTGATTCCGCGCGACTCGGCGGATTCACAGAGCTGTCACAAGACCCGCTTCGCGCTTTGGCGCCGCAGGCTTGCGCACCCTCATGAATCCTGCCAAAACCCCGAGCCATCAGGGGCTTGGCTAAGCCTCGCAGGAGCGCATTGATGAACAAGGGCGTATTGGTCGGTCTGGTCGTGCTGGTTCTGGTGGCGGTCGGGGCCGGCGGCTGGTTTTACATGTCGGGCAAGAATATCGGCGCCACCACTGCGGACGCCACCGCCGCTACCGACCAAAGCGAAAAAGCGGCCGCTGTGCCGGTGGTGGCGCCGGACGAGAAGTTCATCGGCAATGCCGACGCGCCCGTCACCATCGTCGAGTATTTCTCGCTCGGCTGCCCGCACTGCCGGCATTTCCACGAACAGATCCTGCCCGAGCTCAAGAAGGACTATATCGATACCGGCAAGGCGCGCCTGGTGTTCCGTGACTTTCCGCTGGACGGCGTCTCGTTCGCGGCCGCCGCGCTGACGCGCTGCGTCAACGATCTGGCCTACTTTGCCATGGTCGACACTCTGTTCAAGCAGCAGGACACCTGGCACGTGCAGAACGGGGCCGCGCAGGTCGCGATCATCGCCAAGAGCGCGGGGATGGACCAAGCCGCGTTCGATGCCTGCATCCAGGACAAGGCGCGCAACGAGAAGATCCTGGCGGTCCAGAAGGAAGCCGCCGACACCTACAAGGTCGAGGCGACGCCGACCTTTTTCATCAATGACCGCAAGCTGTCCGGCGTCGGCGAGTACGCGCCGTTCAAAGCGACCATCGAGGCGGCCCTGGCCGCCGCAAAGTAATTTCTATCTGGGGGGATAGAGACCGCCTTGGTTCAGTTCACCAAACTCCGCCTCACCGGCTTCAAGTCGTTCGTCGACCAGACCGACCTGATGATCGAGCCCGGCATGACGGGCATCGTCGGCCCCAACGGCTGCGGCAAGTCGAACCTGGTCGAGGCGCTGCGCTGGGTGATGGGCGAGACCTCCGCCAAGCGCATGCGCGGCAGCGAGATGGACGACGTCATCTTCGCCGGCACCGGCGCCCGCCCGGCCCGCAACATCGCCGAGGTGCTCCTGACGCTCGACAACCGCACACGCACCGCGCCGGCGATGGTGAACGACGCCGACCAGCTCGACATCGTGCGCCGCATTGAGCGCGGCCACGGCTCGGCCTACTCGGTGAACGGCCGCGAGATCCGCGCCCGTGACGTGCAGACGCTGTTCGCCGACGCCGCCACCGGCTCTCGCTCGACGGCGCTGGTCAGTCAGGGCCGCATCGGCGCCCTGATCAACGCCAAGCCGGCCGACCGGCGCACCATCATCGACGAGGCGGCCGGCATCACCGGCCTCTATGCCCGCCGCCACGAGGCCGAGCTGCGGCTGCGCGCCGCCGAAGCCAATCTGGCGCGCGTGCAGGACGTGCTGGTCGCCCTGGAAGAGCAGCACAAGGGACTGAAGCGCCAGGCCCGCCAGGCCAGCCGCTATCGCAACCTCAGCGACCATATCCGCCGCGCCGAAGCGGCTGTGCTGGCGCTCAAGCTCGCCAACGCCGAGCGTGAGCTCGCCGAGGCCGGCGAACGGCTGAAGGAGGCCGAGGCCCAGGTGAACGACCTGACGCGCCTGGTCGGCCTGGCCACCACGGCGCAGGCCGAGGCCGCGACGGCGCTGCCGCCGTTGCGCAACGACGAGGCCGCTGCGGCGGCCGCGCTGCAGCGGCTGCGGGTGGCACACGATGCGCTGACGGCCGAGGC
>DASYRS010000515.1:0-1668 GCA_036004205.1 Dongiaceae bacterium | reverse complement strand
GCCGCGTGCTCTATGTCGCCGTGCTGCTGCACGACATCGCCAAGGGCCGCAACGGCGATCACTCGGTGCTGGGCGCCGAACTGGCGGAACAGCTTTGCCCGCGCCTCGGCTTCACCGACGACCAGACCGAGACCGTCGCCTGGCTGGTGCGCTATCACCTGCTGATGTCCAACACCGCGTTCAAGCGCGACCTCGACGATCCCGCCGCCATCGCGACCTTCGCCGACCAGGTGCAATCGATGGAGCGGCTCCGGCAATTGCTGGTGCTGACCGTCGCCGACATCCGCGCGGTCGGGCCGAAGACCTGGAACGGCTGGAAGGCGCAGCTGCTGCGCGACCTTTTCAACCGCACCGAGGAATATCTCTCCGGCGGCCTCATCTTCGCGGGGCGCGAACGCGAAGTGGACAAGGTGCTGGGCGAGCTGCGCGGCAAGCTCGCCGACTGGCCGGCCGCCGATATCGACGCGCATCTGGAGCGCGGGCATCCGGGCTATTGGCTCTCCTTCCCCGTGCCGATCCTGGAGCGCCATGCGCGCCTGGCGCGCGAGGCGGAGCTGGATGGCCGCGCGCTGTCGGTCGATTTCCGCGTCGATCCGTGGGAGGCGATGACCGAGGTCACGATCTATGTGCCCGACCGCGTCGGCCTGGTCTCCCAGCTGGCAGGCGCCTGCGCCTTGAGCGGGGCCAGCATCGTCGAAGCGCGCATCTTCACCCTGAAGAACGGCAAGGCCCTCGACGTGTTCGCGATCCAGGATTCCGAGGGCGGGCCGTTCGACCAGCCGACGCGCCTCGCGCGCCTGACCGCGACGATCGAGCGGGTGCTGGGCGCGCCGGAAGCGACCCTGGCGGCGCTGAAGACCCTGCCGCCGCATGTGAACCCCAAGACCAGCGCCTTCCCGGTGGCGCCGCGCGTCCTGATCGACAACAAGGCCAGCGCCGCCTACACGCTGATCGAGATCACCGGCCGCGACCGGCGCGGCCTGGTCCATGCCCTCACCAGCGTCCTCAGCGAACAGGACTTGAGGATCGCGAACGCCAAGATTTCGACCTTCGGCCACCGCGCCGTCGACACATTCTACGTGAAGGATCGCTTCGGCCTGAAGATCGAGGCGGAGCCGAAGCTGAAGGCGATCAGGCGTGCGCTGCTGGAGGTATTGCGCGAGGGCGACCCGGCGGCCGCGGCGACGACGGCGGCGCAGTAAACGCGCCCAACCATGCTTCTCCTCTCCCCGTATCGCAGGGCAATCGCATATGGCGAGGACAACAGTTGCTCCTCTTCCCCCAGCATGAGGAAGGGGTGCTCGATGCAAAGAGGTCGGAGCCGCTATCTCGAATCACCGAAACCCGCTATCCCTCTGACATCTGATTTCTGACCCCTGACCTCTGAATCCATGTTCTCGATCCGCTCCGTCCTCAAAGTCGGCACCTTCACCTTGGCCTCGCGGGTGCTGGGGTTTGTGCGCGACGTGCTGATCGCGGCGCTGATCGGGACCGGGCCGATCGCCGATGCCTGGTTCGTGGCGCAGCGCCTGCCGAACCTGTTCCGCCGGCTGTTCGCGGAGGGCGCGTTCAATTCCGCCTTCGTGCCGATGTTCGCCGGGCGGCTGGAGCAAGGCGGACAAGCGGTGGCGCGCGGCTTCGCCGAGCGGGTGCTGGCCAGCATGCTCG
>DASYRS010000514.1:0-6364 GCA_036004205.1 Dongiaceae bacterium | reverse complement strand
AGACGTCGATGTCGCGGGACTGCGCCGCCAGCAGCGTCTGATAGAGCGCCAGCCGCTCGTTGGCGTCGGCGGGCGTCGCCACCAGCTTGACCTTGTTGCCGGTCTCCTTCGCCCAGGCCTCGCTGCCCGACTGGCAGAGCTGCTGCTCGATGCCGAGCGAACTGCAGGAGATCGAGACGGTCACTTCCGCGCCGGCGCTCGCGGGAAAGCCGGACTGGACGACGAGGATGGTTGCCGCAAGGGCGAAGGCACGCAGCATGGGGTTCCTCCCTTTTATTGTGGTCGATGCCCTCCCCCGCTTATCGGTCCGTAAACGCCGCGCATCGCGGCGCTGTTCCGCGTCCCCGCCGGAATATTTGCCATTATTGCTTGATGTTGGGGTTTTCCAAGCGTGATCGCGCTATGGCCGGTGATGTCACCGAGTGGTTGCCGGAGGTTCGCAAATACCCATAGACTTGCAGCGGGAAGGGAGAGCGCTTCTGGATGCAGGGCAACCTGGAAGCAAGCAGCCTGGACGTCCTGAGTTCGGCGCTGGATTTGGCGCGCGTCGGCCTTGCCCGCTGGGACGCTTCGGACCGGCTGGTCACCTTCAACAACACCTATCGGATCCTGGTCTATCCCAATCAGCAGGATGAAGTGCGCCTGGGCCGTCAGTTCGTGGACCTTGCCCAAGCATTTTATGGCCTGCCCAGCAATGTCCCGCCGGGCCGCACTGCGGCGGAAATGGTGGCCGAGCGGCTGAAGCGCCATGCCGCGCAAAGCACCTCCTTCGAATATCATTCCGGCAGGCGGTGGTTCCGCGTCGCGGAATGGCGGACGCCGGACGGCGGCGCGGTCGGCGTCTATATCGACGTCACGGAGGAGCGGCGGAACGAGCAGATGGCGCGCGAGGGCGAACGGCGTCTGCGGCTGCTGTTCGACAATATGCGCAACATTGCCTATTGCCACGGCGGCCAGGGCGCGCAGCAGTTCGGCTATGACGATGCCGGCGTGAAGGTCTACGGCCGCGATGCGATCGAAATGTTCGGCACGATCTCTGCCGATGGCCTTGCCGACGTGGAGGCCTGGTACAAGGCCGTTCATGCGGAAGACCGGCCCCGCTACCTGGCGGCCGAACAGCAGCGCCGCGATCGGGGCGGCGTCTACGATCTGGAATACCGCTTCATCCACCCAGTGACCCAGGACCTGCGCTGGGCGCGCGAAGTGGGATGGACGACCGAGGACCGGGAGAGCGGGCATCGGTCGCTGGAAAGCTACATCATCGACATCACTGATTCAAAGCAGCGCGAAGCTGAGCTTGCGCGCGCGCAGGCGCGCATGATGGCGGCGCTGGATGAAACGCATCACGCCAATCTCGCGAAATCGCGGTTCCTCGCGCATATGAGCCATGAGCTCCGCACGCCGCTCAACGCCATCATCGGCTTCGCTCAGCTCATCGCGGAGGAGCATGTAGGCCCCGGTGTCTCGCCCGCCTATCGCGGCTATGCCGAGGCCATCCTCTCGGGCGGTCAGCATCTCTTGAGCCTGATCAACGACGTGCTCGACTTGTCGAAGATCGAGGCCGGCAAAATGGAACTGACGGAAACGGGGTTCGTCCTGAGGGAGGTCATCGCCGAGGCGGCCGGAATGCTGCAGGGGCAATGCGCCGCGAAAAACCAACAGCTCGACCTCGCGCTGGAGGGCGCCGGGTTCGTGCTGCGCGCGGATCGCCAGAAGCTGCTGCAGATCCTGGTCAACCTGCTGGGCAACGCGTGCAAATTCGTACCCGAGGGCGGCCACATCGCGATCCGCGCCGGGCGCGCGGCCGATGGCGGCGTTGCGCTCGATATCGCCGATGACGGACCGGGCATGGATGCGGAGGAGATCAAGGCCGCCTGGGCGCCGTTCAGCCGCAGCACCAATTCCTTCACCACATCCGAAGGCACCGGGCTGGGCCTGCCGATCTCCCGCAGCTTCGCCGAATTGCACGGCGGCACGCTTGATATCGAAAGCAGCAAGGGCCATGGCGCCACCCTGCGGCTGCGGCTGCCGGCGCAGCGGGTCTTGCGGGCGGAAACGGCTTGACCTTGGGCTGCCGGTCAGGCTCCCTGCCCGCTCCATCGCCTTGGGGGATATGCGCGCCGATGAAGCCGATTACCATCAAGATCGACGAAATCTATGTGCCAGCGGCGCTCCGCAAGCCGGTCGATGCGGCGAAGGTCGCCTCGCTGGCCGAGAGCATCGCGGACAAGGGACAGGAAACGCCGATCCTGGTGCGACCGGACAAGGCGCGCTACGTGCTGGTGAGCGGGCTGCACCGCATCGAGGCATGCAAGGCGCTGGGCGAGACCACGATCATCGCCAACGTCGTGCAGTCACGGAAGTTCTAGCCGGAGCATTTTCCGCCGAAGTGGATGCCGGTTCGGCGCGGAAAATGCGACCGATCCGCTGGACGTCTAGATCACCAGCCAGGCGATCCCGAGGATCGCAACCAGCCCGGCGGCCAGGATGGCGGGCCGTAGCCAGAACGGCTGTTCCATGACCACGCCTTCCCACTCCTGCACCGGGCGGTCGGGATGGCGCAGGTTGTCGGCGGCGCGCCGGATGCCGGCCGGGTTCAGGTTCGGCCCCAGGGTCGACAATTGCAGCGAATTGCTCTCAAGGCCGAGCTGCCCCTGCGGGATCGATCGGCTTTCCGCCGCCACGCCCAGCCTTGCCAGCAGCGCGCCCGAAGACGTCTCGCGGTCCCGCAGCAGCAGGTATTCACCCGCCCCGGTGCGCGAGGCGATGCCGTCAAAGGCGGTGCCAAGGACGATCTGGTCGAACTCGGCCTGCAAATCGGCGCGCGCTTGCGGCGAGGCCGCCGCTTCGTCGCCCAGGATTGCGGCGTTCACCCGCATTAGGTCGAGCCGCTCGCCCATCTGCTGGGCTGCGCTTTCCATCAGCAGCATGAATTCGTGGCCCGATGCCAAGGCAGGCTTGTCGGGCTTGCGGACCGTCGAGCGCAGCGCATCCGGCAAATTGGCCGTCAGCATCAGCCACCACTTGCCCTCGGCCTTGGCCGGACGGGCCGTGACGAAGAAGGGTTGCGGCGCAACGGCGCCGGTCTGCAGTTCGGCAGTGATGATCCCGAGCTCCTCGCCCGCCGTGACTTTCGCGATGCAGCGCCGGAACCAGGCGCGCTGGGCCGGGGTCACGAAGTCGATGAACGCCCGATTCGCGATGTGCCGCAATTCCATGCCGAGATGCTGCATGGTCATGCCGCGCGCTTCGTGAATGCGCGTCCCCTTGTCGATCAGGGCTGAGACGTCCCAGGTTTCCTGCATGGCCGGTCGAAATGTCGGTTTTCAGCCCGCTAGCAAAGCCCAGGCGGCATTAAGGAAACGTTAGGAGCCAGGGCGCTCAGGCCGCGACCGCCCGTCGCTGCCCTCCGGAATGCTTGCTCCACAGTGGCCGGAATGCCGCACCCACCGCTACCGCAAGCCCAGCGCCGCCAACCACCCAGGCCGGCCGCAGGCCGATCCCGAAGGACCAGTTGGTCGCTAAAACACGCGTCAAATCGACGCCAGTCTTGAGATGGTAATAGAGCGCTTCCGCGCCCGCCGAAGCGGCGGCGGCCAGTAGTGCCAAAATGATCAGAATAGCGATCGACGCGATGCCGCGTTGCAACAGCCCGCGCTTCGACAGCAGGCGCCAGAGCATCAGCCAGAGGAACATGCCCCCCATGATGAAAGGCTCGGTCACGTCCGCCTTGGACTGGATAAAGAAATGCACGACCGCAAGCAGGCCGGCGCCATAGACCAGCCGGTGCAAGGCCCCCCACTTTTTGCCGCCCAGCCGCCGCACCATTCCATCAGTGGAGGTGATCGCCAGCGCCACCAGGATCAGCAGCCCGATGAAACCGATCGTCAGATAGTAGCGCAGCGCAATCTCGCGCACGACCACCCAGATCAGCAGCGACTTGTCGAGCGCAAAGAACGCGAAATGAGCCAGCGCATAGCAGAAGGCGGCCACGCCCACCATGCGCCGCACCAGGATCAGCTTCGGCAGCCCGAGCGACTGGCGGAACGGCGTCACCGCCAGCGTCACGAACAGCAGCCGGATCGCCCACAGCCCGAGGTCATGGTTGGCAAGGATGTAAGGCCGCGCATAGGCATGCGTTGCCAATTGCCAGGCGACATAGATACCGGGCAGGAGCAACAGCATGAACACCAGCGCCTTGAACGGCGAAACCCGCCCCGCCCGGTCGAGCCAGGGGAGATAGGGGGTCAGCCATGCCGCATTGTGTGCTGCTGGGGGCATCCGTCCGCTCGTGAATTGAGGCACCGACATGGCAGGCAACTTAGCCCGCCAGCCGGCGCCCACAATTCACGGCAGCGTGTACGTCCGTTTAAGCTCTGGCAAGCGCCTTAAGCGCTTGTCTCATATGCCGGATTTCATCATGCCGGCACCGCATCGTATCGATGCGACGCGCGGCCTAAATATCCCACTCTCGCCTGACAATGTGTGGAATCTGCTGTCGGCTCAGTCCGATGTCACGGAGCTGATGATCGCTCAATTCCCGCAGCAGCCGTTGCTCGGAATGGTCTGCCCAGGCACGCCGCGCCGCCCGCAGCAATGCCCGCGGAAGGGCCAGCAGCCACCCGCCGGTCCAGCCGAGCGAAGGCTCGCCTTGCGCCTGCAATTGGAAACTATCGGACCTACGCGAAATCAATTGTGACATGACCGGCTCCTTGAATCTGTCGCTGCTTCGTCACTTGTTTTCATGCCGTAAGTTCTACCGCAGACCAGTGACAAGAATTGGCAGTAGTCTTCCATGAGCCAGCTCTCTGATATCGTGGAATTTTCGCAGGGAGGCTCCACACAACTGTCGCGACTCCGATGTTGCGCGACGGTGCGGCGTCCTCTTTTCAACGGATTCCGAGCGGAACTTTTACGGCGTTTTTATCTTCATGGAGGAGAATGCCCCGCGAGGATTTATGGCCAGCGTGCCTAGTCTTCAGCGTGAGTTTGCCATCAACGCGGCAGGAATCTTATGTGGGCAGCACCGGTCCTAAAATCGTTCGTCCGATCCGTTTCGACGCACGAGCGGCATCCGATGGATGACGAGTTCTTCATCCTTGCAAACTTCCGGCCGGAAGGAAGCGTGGTGGGACGTCTGGGAGAGTTGGCGATCCCCGCGCGGGTGATCGACGAGGACGGGCATCGCTATGCCTTCGAGGGTGTTGCCGCACGCCGGCCGAACGGCCGGTTCGATGTGCGCACGCTGCGCCCGGGCGAATGGATCGTGCGGCCGGGGCTGGTCTATCGTCAGATCGATTGAGACGACGAAGGGGCGCCCGTTCCCAGGCGCCCCCATCTTCGACTTGCTTCCGAACGAAAGCTTACTTCTGGATGCAGGTAGCGACCGTGTCCTTGGTGCATTCGTCAAGGCCGGTGAACACCGGGTCGTCGACCTTCTTGCCGGCGATCAGGTCCATCATGACCGTCGGGGCCTTGTAGCCCATCTCGAACGGCCGCTGCCCAACGAGCGCCGTAACCAGGCCCTCTCCGGCGATCGCCACTTCGTCGCCGATCGTGTCGGCCGCGGAGACGACGAAATCGCCACTGGCGATGCGGTCGGCAAGCGGCTTGAACAGATCGCGGTACGGCTGCGGCGCGCCGAACAGCGGCCAGCCGCCTTCGATCGCGAACGCGTCGAGCTTCGGATTGGCGGCCAGGATGTCGGTCATCGCCTGGACGCCCTTGGCGCCGTCGTCGTTGGTGAAGACCGGGCAACCGGCGACTTCGGTCCAGCCGCCTTCACCCTTCAGCGCGCCCAAGCCCTTCTGGCCGGACAGCGAATCGCGGGTGCCTTGCGCACGACGCAGGATGTTGTCGGCGCCGGGGTTGCCCTCGATCGTGCAGATGGTGCCGCCCTTCGGCTTGTGCTGCTTGATGTACTCGCCGATCCGGAAGCCCATCAGGTAGTTGTCGGTGCCGAGATAGGTCTGGCGCAGGGCCGAATCTTCCGCGGCCAGGTCGGCGTCGATCGTCATCACCGGGACCGACGGATTGGCGGTCTTCAGCGTCTGGGCGATCAGCTTGGCGTTGGATGGCGAGATGGCGATCGCCGCGGTGTCGGCCTTACCGAGCACGTCCTGAACGATCTGGGCCTCGCCGGCTTCGTCGGAGGTCGATGCCGGGCCGGTATAGAAGCACTCGTACTCGGCGCTCGCGTTTTCCTTGTTCCACTTCTCGCAGCCCTGATGAATGGCCTCGAAGAACGGATTGTCGAGACCCTTCACGACGATGACGAGCTGTTTCTTGGCCAGGGCCGGTCCGGCGCTGAAGGCCAGAGCCGCCGCGGCGACCAGTAGCGATAGTTTTTTCATTCATTCCTCCC
>DASYRS010000513.1:0-3450 GCA_036004205.1 Dongiaceae bacterium | reverse complement strand
TCATCACGCCCGAATATAACCGCTCGATCCCCGGCGTCCTGAAGAACGCCATCGACGTCGGCTCGCGGCCCTATGGCAAGAGCTCGTTCCTCGGCAAGCCGGTCGGCATTGTCAGCAACTCGCCCGGCCCCCTCGGCGGCGTCAGCGCGGCCAAGCATTTGCAGAACATCCTGCCGGGTATCTCGGGTCCGATCCTGGGCCAGCCCGAAATCTATTTGAACGGCGTCGGCGATGCCTTCGACGACAAGGGCCAGCTTACCAAGGAAGCGCTGCAGAAGGTGCTGCAGCAATATATCGATGCGTTTGCCGCGTTCATCGAGAAGCAGAACAGGTAGGCAATCTCTCGCCGTCATTGCGAGCGAAGCAATCCATCTATCCGTTATGCCGGGCTATGGATTGCTCACATGGGGAATGTGTGTGTCAAGGATGGGCAGTCACCTTTTTGTTCGACTGCAACCACCTCTTCGTCCCGACCGCGGGCTGTGCAGGATGGCGCGCGGAGATCAAGTCAAGGCCGGCCCTTTAGGGCCGCCGCGCAGCGGCTCGGCCTTGAGTTGATCGAGCACGCCATCATGCTTGGTGCGTCGGGACCGATCGAGGCTCCTCGTGTTGGCGGTGCGGTCAGGGCATCATCTGCAATCCTCGTATTTGCGATCCAAGGTTCGAGCCGGTTCGGCGATCTGGGTTGCTTGCCAGATCAAACTCACATTCGGTCGTCGCGCGAGGCGACTGCACCAGGATTCCGCTTGCGGCGGGCAGGCTCGAGAGGACGAGGCCATTCTTCGTTGCGGCGTTTGAAGCCATGCAATCCATCGGTTCGTCCACCCGGATCTTCCGAGGCTGATCGGGCCTCGGCAGATGGGTTATGGTTCTTTCGTCGCGCGCGGGCGGCGAAGCAGGCCGCTCGGTGCGGTCCAGGATCAGGCGGCGGGCTTCATCACGGCCCCCTCGATGACGACGCCCTGGGTGACATACTTCCACAATGCCACGAGAAGCTTGCGCGCCAGCGCCACGATGGCGCGCTTGCGGCCTTGCGGGCTGCGCTCCTTGAACCAGCGCGTCAGGGCCGACTGCGGCTGGTGACGTATCCAGAGCCAGGCGAACTGGATCATTGTGGTCCGCAGCCTTGGATTGCCGGCCTTCGACACGCCCTGCTCGTGCCGGATGCCTCCGCTTTGCCAGGGCGTCGCCGCAAGGCCCGCATAGGCGGCGACCTGGCGGCGGTTGGAGAACTGCCGGTAGAACGCCTCCGACCAGAGCATGGCCGCGAAGTTGGCGCCGACCCCTCTCAAGGCCAGCAGCATCGCCACCGGATCCAGCGCGGCCTTCTCGTTTGCAGGCTTGCTGGCTGCGGCCAGCAGAGTATCCCGCTCGGCCTCGACCGCCTTGATCTGGTCCAGAAGCAGTTCGATCCGATCGAACTCACGGCCGATCTGCGCCTTCAAATGCACCGGCAGCCCCCGCCCGTCGCCCGTGCGCAAGGCCTCGAGCCGCGCCCGCCGATCGCGCCGCAGCGGCTCGTAATCGGATATCCCCTGCGCGAACAGAAGACCCTTGATCCGGTTCACATGCGTGATGCGCTCGGCGATCAATGCCTGGCGCTCGCGACAAATCCGCCGCCGATCCTCCTCTTCGGGCGAGGGGGCAACGACCATCGCACAGACCCGTGGTTCGCCGCGCTTGTAGGCGAGAAGCGCCCGCAGCAGCGTCTCCCCGTCGAGCCGGTCCGTCTTGGCGCGCCTGCGCCGCCGCGGCATCGCGATCGAAGCGGGGTCGACCACGTGGCTCTCAATGCCGTTCTGTTGCAGAACACGGTGCAACCAGAACCCGTCCAGCCCAGCCTCCTGGATCGTGATGATCGGATAGCTCTCGCCGGTCCTGGCCTCCGCCTTGCGCCTGAGCTCTGCGAACAGCTTCATCAGTCCGGCAACATCGCCGGCCGTGACGCTGTGCTTGGACATCTTCTCGCCCTTGCCGGGCGACAACGACGTTACCAGCCATGTCGAACGGCTCAGTTCCAATGACACAAAAATTGCGCCAATATGCGTGCGGATAGCGGCCGGTCCGTCGGAAGGATGATCGAGCAACATCGTTGTCTCCAGGTTGAGTGGTTGAGCAACCTCAGTCTGGCCTCAGACTCGGTCGCTATCCACTCCCCATGGAATCTTCGCTTACACTCGCAATGACGCGGATACAGCGTCACTTACCGCCCCGGCCGCAGCTCCAGGCTTTCCAATCCGGCAGCAACGCTGACGCCGACCTGCCCCTGCACGCTCAAGGGCTGCAACGCGATCGAATTCGCGGAGCCGCCGACCAGCACGTTGCCGCCGACACCGACGCCGAGCGTCGCGCTGCCCTGCGCGCCGACATAGTCGCCGGAGAGTTCGCCCGGCCCGAGCCGCGCTACCGGTGCGAACACGCCCCACGCCAGCGCCGATTCCTGGGTGATGCCGAGATCGAGCCCGACTTTCCGGATGGTGGCGATGTAGCGGTCTTCCGGCATCCCTTCGGCGCGCAGCACGCAGCCGAGATTGGTGACGGAGCCGACGATGAAACCGACGCTGGCGCCGCCGCGGCACTCCAGCACGCCGACCTGCACGCGCTGCACCTGCTGCGCATGGGCGCCGCTGATGGAAGTAGCCAGCACGACGAGAGCGGCAAGGATGATGGAGCGACGCATGAAGTAATCTCCGGCTGAAAAAGTGATGCGAGCAGAGAATCAGGAATGGCGCCGTGCCCGCGGCGCTTTCCGATCTATGCCACAACATCTGGGGCCGTGCCAGAATTTGCCGCCGAGGTGCCCCGCGTCCCGAAACCAAAAAAGGCCCGCTTGCGCGGGCCTTTTCCTTAGCGTGTCATTCTCAGCCGCGGCGGTGATGCCGGCGATGGTGGTGCCGGCGCGGACCATTGCCGTAGAACGGCTGCAGCTCGAGGCCGGCAATACCGGCGGCGACATTCAGCCCGGTCTGGCCTTGCACGCTGAGCGGCTGCAGCGCGTAGGCGTTGGACGGACCGCCGACCAGGAAGTTGCCGCCGCCGCCGACGCCGATCGATGCATTGGCACCGACGCCGCCATAGCTGCCGGCGAGTTCACCGCGCCCGAGCCGGCTGTTCGGCGCATTCACTGCCCAGGAAAGCTGGGTTTGCTCGGTGACGCCGAGGTCGAGACCAATGCGCTGCACCTTGGCGATGTAGGGTTCGGGCCGGCGGCCTTCGCTCTGGAACACGCATTCGAGGCTTGTCACCGAACCGACTACGAAGCCGACATTCTGGCCGCCCTGGCATTGCAGGATGCCGGCGCGAACCGGCGGGGCCGCGCTGGCAGTCGCGATCGGCGCGAGCAGCGAAAGCGTGGCGAGTGTCAATGTCAGGAGTCGCATGTGTCCCAGTCTCCGCATCATGTTGATGAACAAATTTAGCGGAGCGGACAGGATGGAAGCGCCGTGTCGA
>DASYRS010000512.1:0-8133 GCA_036004205.1 Dongiaceae bacterium | reverse complement strand
CGAGGGACCGGCCAGGCACCCCAGGAGGATAAGACGATGGATTCCATTTCGCGTCAGCAATTTTCGGCCGAGGACGGCGATGTCCCGCAGAACCGGCTGTGCCGGCTGCTGCAATCCGCCGCCATGGCGGCCCTGGCCATCGGGTTCGCGGCCGCCCTGCCGATGAGCCTCGGCCATCACGGCCTGCCCATCATGGCCAAAGCCTTTGCCGATGGCGGCGAGGGTGGTGAAGGCGGCGGCGACGGCGGTGGCGAAGGCGGCAGCGACGGCGGCGATCATGATGGTGGCGATGGCGGCGAAAGCGGCCATGACGGCGGCGACGACCACGGCGAGGGCGGCAATAGCGGTCCCGGCGGCGGCGATCACGACGGCCAGGAGGCCGGCGACGATGATGGCCCCAATCACGACGCCAATGACGACAACGGCGACGACAACGAAGCCGGTGACGACAACGGCGACGATGATGAAGTGATCCCCGGGGACGACGACGGCAGCCCGGACCAGGGCCCGGGCGACGCTCCCGCCCAATAACCGCGAGACCCAGCAGCGAGGCTCCAAGCGGCCGCACCCAGCGGCCTGGAAGGGGGTTGGACCCCCCGCCACCCCCTTCCCCCCGCTTTCCGTGCTATGGCATAATGGCTGAGGCGCAATCGGGCTTGGCCCGGTTGCGTGCTTTCATTTCAAGCCCTTAACAGCCTTTAGGAGCCTTCCATAGCTAGAATGCCTGCCCAGGAGCCCGCGCCGTCCCGCAATGACGGACCGCGCGTCAATCACCAGATCAACGTCCCGAATGTGCGCCTCGTGCGCGAAGACGGCAGCATGGTTGGGGTCGTGACGACCCGGGAGGCCATCAACATGGCCGCCGATGCCGGCCTCGATCTGGTTGAGGTTTCGCCCAACGCTGAGCCACCGGTTTGCAAGATCCTCGACCTCGGCAAGTTCAAATACGAAGAGCAGAAGCGCAAGAACGAAGCGCGCAAGAAGCAGAAGGTCATCGAGGTCAAGGAGATCAAGCTGCGCCCCGGCATCGACATCCACGATTACGAAGTGAAGATGCGCAGCATCCATCGCTTCCTCGAGGAAGGCGACAAGGTGAAGGTCACCATGCGCTTCCGCGGTCGCGAGATGGCGCACCAGGAGATCGGGGTCAAAGTGCTGGACCGGGTGAAGGCCGACCTGGATGAGATCGCGAAGGTCGAATCGCAGCCCAGGATGGAAGGCCGCCAGATGATCATGGTGATCTCGCCGAAATAAGGCGGGACATCGTTCGAAAGTGCGAGAGGCGCCGATGCAAGTCGGCGCCTCGTTTCATTTGGATGGAGGGTGGCCCTACCCGCTCACCACCGCCCGTGCCAGCAGCGCGGCGTTGCGCGGGCTTTCGCCGACGCGGCGGACGGCATAGGGCCACCAGTCGCGCCCGAACGGCAGATAGAGCCGCACCTGCTCGCCCTGCTCGTGCAATTGCCTTTGCAGTTCCGCGCGCACGCCATAGAGCATTTCGAACTCGTAGGCGCCGGCGCTCCAGCCGCCGTTCTTCGCGATCAGGCGGATCTCCGCGATCAGCGCTGCGTCATGGGTCCCGAACACCGCGCGGAAGCCGCTCCGCTTCGCTTCGGCGCTCAACATCCGGCGCGCGAGCGCGAGGTAGTTGCCGTCGATCTCCGCCTTGCTCTGATAGGCGTGCGGCCTCGGGTCGGCGAACGCGCCCTTGACCAGGCGCACATGGCCGCCGGCCGCGATGATCGGCGCGAGGTCGTCCGCGCTGCGCTTGAGGTACGCCTGCAGGGTCTGCGCCACCGGCACGCCGGCGGCGAGCAAGCGAGCGCGGAGGGTGAGGATGCGCTCGACATATTCCGCATCCTCCATGTTCAGCATCAGGACCGGCGGCGCGCTGCTGGCCGTTCCCAACTCGCGGATGCGCGCGCCGATCTTGAGCGCAAGCTGCTCGCCCGCCGCCGCGTCGATCGCGTAGCCGATCTGCGTCGAATCAAGCGAAACATGGATCTGCAGATGCGCGGCGCCCAGGCTTTCCGCGACCTGGATTTTCTGGCGCCCGTTCTCCGCGACGATGGCCGGATCCTTCACGTACTCGCCGAGATAGTAGAGCGAGGCCTTGAAGCCGGCCTTCTGCAGATCGCGCGCCACCGCCATCGCTTGCGCCGCATCCGCGCCGGCCACGAACCGCTGCGCAATGGCGGCGGTTGCGCGGTTGCCCTGCATCCAGCGCGTCACGCGCGGCGAACGCGCCAGCGCGATCATCCAGCTCTGCCAGAGCTTCATGAGACGCGGCTGCGCACCGCTTCCAGGATCAGCTTGCCGCCGAGCAGGCCCACCACGCCGCCGGCGAAGCGGTCGATCCACAGCTTGGCGCCGAGATAGAGCGCGCGTGGACGCGAAGCAGAGAAGGCAAAGGCGACGATGGTGTACCAGCCGGTCTCGATCGTGAAGATCAGCGGCGGCACGGTCCAGAACATCCAGGTCGGGATGGGATGCGGCAGGAAGGCCGCGAACACGCTGGCGTACCAGATCGCGGTCTTCGGATTGCTGAGCTGGGTGGCGAGCCCGATCGCGAAGCTCCTGCGCCAGCCCCCGGCGATCGGCTGCCCGCCGTTTGACGTGTCCAGCGGAACCTTCGCGCCGCGCCAGATGCGATAACCCAGATAGCAGAGATAGGCGCCGCCCGCGACCTTCAGCACCAGATAGAGCCAAGAGACCTGCATCAGCACCGCTTGCAGGCCGGCCAGCGCCAGGCCGGCGAAGACCAGGCCGCCGCAACCCATGCCAAGCGCCGATGCCAGCCCGTCGCGCCGCGACAATGCCGCGGAGGCGCGCACGACGACAACGAAGCTCGGTCCCGGACTGATTGTGCCGATGGCTGTTGTGCCGAGAATACTGAGAAGAGCAAGCGTGGGATCCATATGAGTACCTTTCAAATACCAGGGAGGTGCACCTTATCGCCCGTTGGCGACCTCGGGTCGATCGCGCAGGAAGTAAATCAGGTCCAACGCCGGCGGCGCAACCTCGGTGGAGGACAGCATCGCGTGGGCTTGGCCGCGATGATGGGTCTGATGGTTGAAGACATGCGACAATACCTGCGCGACCTGCGTGGTCATCGGATCGCCGGCCACGGTTCGATAGACGAGATCCTCCTCCAGCCGCGTCGGCGCAACTGAATCGACATAAGCGACGATACGGGCGTCCATCGCCGCGCGTGCAGCGTTCAGCGCAGCGAAGTCGGTGTGCAGAATCTGGTCGAGGCTGGTGATGGCGGAACCGGTGCCATCAAGCCTCCCCGTCCAGACGGTGTCGCCGACCAGGATGTGATTGAGCGTCTTCAGGAGCGACGGGAAGAACCCGCTGCGCGGCGCCGCGAACGCGGCGGCCGGGAGTCTGCCCACCGCCTCATAGAGCCGCGCGTTGGCCCAGCGGTTATAGCCCGCCATCGTTTGGAAATGCGCCTTCATTGCCCCTCTCCCAGGCGATTGCCGCGGAGCATGCCTCTCCGCCGGCAGCGCGACAATTGACCGTTTCTCAGAACGGGTGTGAGCCGATCTCACGGGTGAGGTCGCATCGCATTTGCGCACAGCCAGGTCAAGTTTTTGCTGCTTGGCCGGCAACCTCCCGCGCGGTCCCAATCAACGATCATGATACCCCGCATCGACATCGCGCCGTTGTTTTCGGGCCCATCGCGGGAGCGCGACCAGGTCGACGCTTCCATCATCGCGGCGGCGGGCGGCAGCGGATTCATGACCATCCGCGGATTGCCCGCAAGCACGCCGATCCGGGCCGAGGCGCGCCGCGCCTTGCTGCGGCTGTTCGATCTGCCGCAATCCGCCACGCGCCAATTGTGGCGGCAGAAGTTCGACCCCGCCCATCGCAACGTCTATCGCGGCTGGTTCCCGCTGCAGAACGGCGCGGAGACCTACAAGGAAGGCATCGACATCGGCCCGGACATCGCCCATGGCGGGACCCAAGTCGACGAAACGGACCCGCTGCGGGAGGCGACGCCGTTGCCGCCGGAAGCGGCACTGCCCGGCTGGCGGACGGACGCCGCACGCTATTTTCTGGCGATGGAGCGGATCGCGCAGGCCCTCATGCACGCGCTGGCCCGCGGGCTTGGTCTGCCGGAAGGCGCTTTCGACGACACCTTCGCGGGTGGGATTTCGACCTTGCGCCTGATCCGCTATCCGGCGCGTCCCGCGGACTCGATGGCGGGCATTCCCGAGGAGAGGCTCTGGATCAATGATGGCGGCCGCAGGCGCTACATGCTCGGCCGCGCCCATGTGGATTCCGGGCTGATGACCCTGCTGGCCCAAGACGGCGTTGCCGGCCTGCAAGCCCGCGCCGCCAGCGGCGAATGGATCGACGTCGCGCCGGAGGAAGCCACGCTGGCGGTGAATTTCGGCAAGCTGCTGGAAAGATGGACCGGCGGCCGGATCAGGGCGACCGAACACCGGGTGCTGGGGCATGGCGAGGAGCGGTTCTCGGTCCCGTTCTTCTACGATGCCAGGGCCGACGCCGTGATCGGGCCGTTGCCGATCGCGGGGGCCGAGCCGTTCGAACCGTTCTATTTCGGGGACTATCTGTGGTCGACGATGACGAAGTTCGTCGAGTTCCATGGCCTTGAGGGACTGCGCCGCCCTCAAGGCCGGCCGTAGGGGATCGGGATCAGGAACGCCAGAACGGCTTTTCCACCACATGCTCGACGTCGGCGCGGCTGACGCCGATGTCCTTCAGCATATCGTCGCTGAGGCCGGCCAGCTGCCGGCGCTCGCGCATCCGCTCCAGCCACGCGATCGGGGCTTCGATCGCGCGGTCCAGCACGGGGGCCAGATCGACCGCGATGATGTGCGCCAGACCGCTCCGCGGAATCAGGTCCAACATACCGCCACTCTGTGCATGGTACTTCATGGTCCATCTCCTTGGGTTAGGTCGTCCTCGCGCGGCGCTTCACAGAAGTCGGGTGAGAGCTGGCCGCTCCTGTCCCTCGCGCCGCGCTTGGACTGGACGGCTGACGGGCCGTCCGGGGAAATCCTGGGTGCTCATGATCCTCGTTACGCCCGCCAGAACGGCTTGGTGGAGACCGCCTCGATGTCGGCCCGGTTGAGACCGATATCGTTCAGCAGGTGGTCGTCCAACTGCGCCAAGTGGCGGCGTTCCGCGGCCCGTTCCGCCCACACGAAGGGGGCTTCGAACAACCGGTCGAGGACAGCGGCGATCTCGTGGCCGACGCCCCGGGACAAGCCGTTGATCGGGCTTGAAAAGGTATTGTACTTCATAGCTCACCTCACAGGTCTGATAGGCGGCGTCATCGCCGTTGAGTAAGAGAATGGCCTTGATTTCAGGCCCGGACAAACGATAGTTTCTCAGGCGTTCTGTTAGAAAATCTGACAGATAGAAAGGGCCCGCGATGCGCCTTCCACCCCTGAAATCGGTGCATTATTTCGAGGTTGCCGCGCGGCTGCAGAGCTTCACCAAGGCGGCCGCCGAGCTGAACGTCACCCACAGCGCCATCAGCCACCAGATCAAGGCGCTGGAGGAGTGGCTGGGCCAGCCCCTGTTCGAGCGCAAGACCCGCCAGGTGCGCCTGACCGAAGCCGGCAAGCGCTTCGTCGGGCCCGTGAAGGCCGCCTTCGAGCAGCTCGCCGACGGCGCGGCGGAGATCACGCGCTTCGGCAAGGATCGGCCGCTGACGGTGACCGCCCTGCCCTCGCTCGCCGCCAAGTGGCTGGTGCCGCGGCTCTCCGACTTCCAGCGCCAGCACCCCGACATCCAGGTGCGCCTCTCCGCCACCAGCACGGTGGAGCAGATCGGCGGGCGCGACATCGATCTCGGCATCCGCTTCGGGCGCGGGCAATGGGATGCGCTGGAAAGCGAATTGCTGGCGAAGAACGACATCTTCCCGGTCTGCGCGCCCGGCCTCATCACGCCCGACAAGCCGATCAACGAGCCGCGCGACGTGCTCAATTACCCGCTGCTGACCGACAGCGATTGGATGCGCTCCGGCTACGATGAATGGTCGGATTGGCTGAAGGGCGCCGGCTTCCCGGAAGCCAAGATCAAATCCAATCTCAGCCTCAATTACTCCAACCTGCTGATCCAGGCCGCGATCGACGGGCTCGGCATCGCCATGGGCAACGTCATCAACGCCGGCGACGATCTACGCCACGGGCGCCTCATCAAGCCGATCGATTTCACCGTCAAGACCGACACCGGCTATTTCATCGTCTATTCCAAGGGTGCCTTGAAGCAGCCGAAGATCAAGGCGTTCCGCGACTGGCTGATGGAGCAGGCGAGCGGCCACATGGAAGTCTGCAAGGAAGCGAAGGTGGCATGAAGCGGCTGATGCTCGGGATCGTCGCGCTGCTCGCGGCCTCGCACGTCGCGCCGGCGGAAGAGCCGCGCCAGCGCGTGATGAATGTCCCGCTCGACATGCCGCTCGACGATCCGCTGGACGGCGAATTCCTCGAAGGCATCTATGAGGAGAAGCTGCACGACGTCCTGAAGGACAGCGTGCTGATCGAATCTCCGATCCAGCATATCGAGAGCCATTTCACCGAGAACCGCACTCTCGAGCTGTGGTTCTCGTCGGCGGAGGATGGCAGGCGCGTGTTCTGGGCGCATCTCAGCCAGAGCTTCGAGGGCAAGGAGATGAAACCGGAATCCGCCCTAGCGAATTTCGAAGCGACCTTCGGCAAGCCCGACAAGATCGCGGCGGTGAAGAACGAGCTGAGCGGCTATTGGATCCTGCTGAAGCTCGACCCGCGGCTGCCGGAAGAGCGGCGCGCCACCATCCGGAAGCAGCTCGATGCCAGCTTCAACCCGACGCCGGACCAGATCGGCGGGTTCGGCCTCAGCGACATGCGCGCGCGCGTGAAGCTGCTGACGCCCGATTTCCGCGGCGCGGTCTTCTTCCTGACCGCGTTCAAGGGCAAGGTCGGAAGCATGCAGACCGACCTCATCGACATGGTGCGCGCGCAGAGCGTGCTGAACTTGAACTAGGGTCCGGACTCAATTGATCCACCAAGTCAGGGTTGCGGCCAAGAGGACGGTTGAGAGGAAGATGTCGGCGCGCTTGTCGTAGCGGGTGGCGATGCGG
The DNA here is from genome assembly GCA_036004205.1 of Dongiaceae bacterium. GTDB lineage: Bacteria > Pseudomonadota > Alphaproteobacteria > Dongiales > Dongiaceae > Dongia_A. The sequence goes on along the minus strand of DASYRS010000512.1, from coordinate 1,034 downwards.
CGGAAGTCTTTGAGGCGACAGAACATCCGCTCGATGACGTTGCGGCCCTTATAGGCGGTTTTGTCATAGCGATGGGGATGCTTGCGAGTGGGGTTTGGCGGAATGACCGCTTTGATCCGCCGCTCCGCGAGTTCTTCGCGCAAGCTCCTGGCGTCGTAGGCGCGGTCGGCAATCACCCTCTTGGGCCGATGTCCCATGGCGAGCAGACTGCGCGCACCCTCAAGGTCGTGGACGTTCCCGGCGGTAATCAATAGGGCGTGCGGTCGGCCGATCTCATCGGTCAACGCATGGATTTTGGTCGTTTGTCCGCCGCGCGAGCGGCCGATGGCGTTGTTGAAGGCCCCCCTTTTGCGCCTGCGGCCGAGCGGTGGGCTTTGATGTAGGTGGAATCCACCGAAGCCGAGCCATACATGCCGGTGGAGCCCGTCAGGGCATAGAAGATATCAGTCCAGATCCCCTGACGGCTCCAGCGGTTGAAGCGATTATAGATCGTCGTGTACGGCCCATAGACTTCCGGACAATCGCGCCAGCGCGCTCCACAACGCAGCATGTGAACGATGCCGCTGATCACCCGCCGATCCTCGACCCGATGCGCCCCGCGGCGTCCGCGCGGCAACAACGGTTCAATCCGCCGCCATTCCGCATCACTCAGCCAATAGACCTGCTTCGCCATCCAAGCCTCCCTTCGCTGGAAAGCTTGAATCACATTCCCCGCAGCCAGGGAATCCTTATTGAGTACAGACCCTAGTCTAAATCTCGGTATCATCGCAAATGGAAAGGCCGGGCAACTTGCCCGGCCTTTCCGTTCGGTGGCAGCGTCGGGGGTTCTAATTCTCGCAGCCGGCCGCGCCGGCGCAATCGAGCGGTGCGGTGTCGGGCCGTCCGGCGATCAATTGCTGCTGGGCCTGGTGCTTGAGCTCGGCGTCGATCTTCGCGACCTGGGCCTGGAACGCCTTGAGCTGCTTGCCAGTCAGCTTGTTGCTGGCGACAGTCTTGACTTTCGCGGGGTTGACCTGCGACCCGTCGACCAGGAT
>DASYRS010000511.1:0-3146 GCA_036004205.1 Dongiaceae bacterium | reverse complement strand
ACAGGTCCTCCAGGGTGGTCGGCTCGTCCTTGAGGCGCCGCTCCGACAGGATGCGCCGCTCGCGCGGGTTCAGCAGCTTCAGTGCGCGGTCCAGCAGCTTCTGGCGGCGGCCGAATTCCTGGCTTTCGGCCAGCATGGTCTCCTGGCTGTCGGTCTCGTCGACCAGCCATTCCTGCCATTCGCCTTCGCCATCCATGCGGACCGGTGCGTTCAGCGAATGGTCGGGCGCGGCCAGGCGCCGGTTCATGTCGACCACGTCGCTCTCCGGCACGTCGAGGCGCGTCGCGATCTCCTTCACCGTCTCGGGCCTGAGGTCGCCTTCCTCCAGCGCCTTCAACTGGCCTTTGACGCGGCGCAGGTTGAAGAACAGCTTCTTCTGCGCGGCGGTGGTGCCGATCTTCACCAGCGACCAGGAATGCAGGATGTATTCCTGGATGGCGGCGCGGATCCACCACATCGCATAGGTCGCGAGGCGGAAGCCCTTGTCGGGGTCGAAGCGCTTTACGGCCTGCATCAGGCCGACATTGCCTTCGGAAATGACTTCGGACATCGGCAGGCCATAGCCGCGATAGCCCATCGCGATCTTGGCGACCAGGCGCAAATGGCTGGTCACCATCTTGTGCGCGGCTTCGGTGTCCTGATGTTCCTGCCAGCGCTTGGCCAGCATGAATTCTTCGCTCTGCTCGAGCATCGGAAACTGGCGAATCTCCGCTAGGTAGCGGGCCAGATTGGAATCGCTAACAAGACTTGGAAGGTTTCGTACGGCCATATCGTCCCCTTATGGTGTCCGTCGGTGGACATCATAGAACAGCCCAGTCCCTATCCCATTACGATTGCCGCAGGGCAGCAGACGAGTCCCTGCATGGCTTTTGAGAACTGAGTGAATGTTAGATGGGCTTACATCACGGCGATTTCAAGACGCCCGACCGCCGCGCTCGGAAATTGCGGCTCAAGACCCTGATAGGGCTGAGGACAATGCCATCAAATCCGCCGGCAGCGGCGATTCCCAGCGCAGTTTCTTGCCTGTGCGTGGATGCTCGAAGCCTAGTACCGCGGCATGCAGCGCCTGGCGTGGAAAACCGACCGCGGCCGCGCTGCCTGCCGCCGGCAGCGCTTTGCGCCGCGCCGGCGTAACGCGGCCATAGACTGGATCGCCGATCAGCGGATGGCCGATGGCGGCGAGATGCACGCGGATCTGATGCGTGCGTCCGGTCTCGAGCTGGCAGGCGACTTCCGAGGCGCCGAGGCCGAACACCTTGGTCACCTGATAGTGGGTGATGGCGTGCTTGCCACCGGACTTGACGATGGTCATGCGTTTCCGGTCGATGCCATGGCGCCCGATATTGCCTTCGATGGTGCCGGATTTGGGCGAGGGCAGGCCCCAGACGAAGCAGCGATATTCCCGTTCGATCGCATGGGCGGCGAACGCTTCGCTCAGCGCCTTGTGCGCGGCGTCGTTCTTGGCGGCGACCACCAGGCCGCTGGTATCCTTGTCGATCCGGTGGACGATGCCCGGCCGCTTGACGCCGCCGACGCCGCTCAGGGAATCACCGCAGTGGGCGATCAGCGCATTGACCAAGGTATTGTCCGGGTTGCCCGGCGCCGGATGCACCACCATGCCGGCCGGCTTGTCGATCACGATCAGGTCGCGGTCTTCATAGACGATCTGGAGCGCGATCGCCTGGCCGCGCGGCACGGCATCCTCCGGCGGCGGCACCGTCAGCTCCAGCAGCTGCCCCGGTTTGACCCGATAAGAGGCGTCGTCTAAGGTCTCGGCCGCGCCGCCCGCTGGGTCGTCGGGGTCCTTGGCGATCCGCAAATTGCCTTGCTCGATCAGCGCCTTGATACGGCTGCGCGAGAGTTCGGGGAAGGCCGCCGCCAAGCACCGGTCGACGCGCGAGCCAGCCTCTTCGTCGGCGACGCGATGGCGGATGTGGCCCATATCCTCGATACCGGACGGGTCGCTGTGGGTGGGCGCGATCATTGGGATGGGGTGGGGACGTGCCGGAAGCTGGGGTGGAGCATCAGTTACAGCAGCGCGGGCGCCTGCTCAAGGGCGCGCTCGTCGCGCTCTGCACCGTGCTCGCGCTCTGCGCCATCGTCATCACCACCGCCATAGTCTATCGCCTCGTCAAGCCGGCGCCGCCGGCCGCGCTGACGCCGTTCGGCGTCTCGGCTCTGCCGGTGCCGGTCGGCTGCAGCATCGACTACGTGATGGCCGAAGGCGACCGCCTGATCCTGCAGATCGGCGGCAGCGACGAATGCCGCCGCATCCTGATCGCCGACTTGCACACCGGCGATCTGATCGGCCAGTTCCAATTCCCCAGTCAATAGGCAGCGAGATGAACTTTTGCAGCGACAATGCGATCGGCGTGGCGCCGGAAATCATGAGCGCCCTGGCGGAAGCCAATCGCGGCCCCAGCATGCCCTATGGCGCCGACGACTGGACCAAGCGTGTGGAGCGGCGGCTGGCGGAGATTTTCGAGCATGAGGTCCGTGCCTTTCCGGTGGCGACCGGCACCGCCGCAAATGCCTTGTCGCTCGCGACGCTGACGCCGCCCTACGGCTCGATCTACGCTCACGAGGAATCGCATGTCATGGTGGACGAGTGCGGCGCTCCGGAAATGTTCAGCGGCGGCGCGAAGATGCGGCCGCTGCCCGGTGCCCATGGCAAGCTGACCGCGGAAACGCTGGACCGGGCGCTGGAGAAGGGGCGCAGCGACGACGTCCATCAAGTCATCCCCGCATCGATCAGCCTCACCCAGGCGACCGAGGCGGGCACGGTCTATCAGCCGGCGGAACTGCAAGCGATCGCCGCCGTGGCGCGCCGGCACAAGGTGCGGCTGCACATGGACGGCGCGCGCTTTGCCAACGCGATGGCGTTCCTGGGCGTGCCGGCCCGCCAGGTGACTTGGGAAGCGGGCATCGACGTCCTGTCCTTCGGCGCGAGCAAGGGCGGCTGCATGGCGGCGGAGGCGGTGGTGTTCTTCGATACCTCCCTGGCCGAGAACTTCGGATACCGGCGCATGCGGGCGGGGCATCTCATCTCCAAGATGCGCTTCGTCTCGGCCCAGTTGGAGGCCTACCTCACCGACGGTCTGTGGCTGAAGCTCGCGCGTCATGCCAACGCGATGGCGCAGCGCTTG
>DASYRS010000510.1:0-2593 GCA_036004205.1 Dongiaceae bacterium | reverse complement strand
GCATCGTTGCCGGCGTAGTTCGCCGCGACCTTGTAGCCGTGCTTCTTCAACGCCACCGAGATCGCTTCCCCGATGCCGCGGGTTCCACCCGTCACTACTGCAACACGGCCCATCTCAACCTCCCTGATTGACTTGTTCTTTGGCTTCGCGACCTAACGCTCGACGGTGAGGGCGATGCCCATGCCGCCGCCGATGCACAAGGTCGCCAGACCTTTCTTCGCATTGCGCTTCTGCATCTCGTGCAACAGCGTCACCAAGATGCGGGCACCCGACGCGCCGATGGGATGGCCGAGGGCGATGGCGCCGCCATTCACATTCACCTTGGACAGGTCGAAGCCGAGGTCCTTGTTGACCGCGCAGGCCTGGGCCGCGAACGCCTCGTTGGCTTCGACGAGGTCGAGGTCCTCGGCCTTCCAGCCCGCCTTCTCCAGCGCCTTGCGGCTGGCCGGGATCGGGCCGGAGCCCATGATTGCGGGATCGACGCCCGCGGTCGCCCACGACGCGATGCGCGCCAGCGGCTTCAGCCCGCGCTTGGCGGCGTTCTCCGCGCTCATCAGGACCAGCGCCGCGCCACCGTCATTGATGCCGGAGGCGTTGCCCGCCGTCACGGTGCCGTCCTTCTTGAAGGCGGGGCGCAGCTTGGCCAGGATCTCGATGTTGGTGCCGGCCTTGATGTATTCGTCGTCCGCCACCACCACGTCGCCCTTGCGCCCGCTGATCGTCACCGGAACGATCTCGTCCTTGAACTTGCCGGCCTTCTGCGCGGCCTCGGCCTTGTTCTGCGAGGCGGTGGCGAACTTGTCCTGCGCTTCGCGGGTGATCTGCCACTTCTCCGCCACGTTCTCCGCCGTGATGCCCATGTGATAGCCGTTGAAGGCGTCCCACAGGCCGTCCTTGATCATGGTGTCGATCATCTGCGTATCGCCCATCTTGGTGCCATTGCGCAGATGCATGCAGTGCGGCGCCTGGCTCATGCTCTCCTGGCCGCCCGCGACCACGATCTCGGAATCGCCATTGCGGATCGCCTGATAGCCGAGCGCGACGGTGCGCAGGCCCGAGCCGCAGACCTGGTTGATGACATAGGCCGTGCTCTCCACCGGGATGCCGGCGGCGATGGCGGCCTGGCGCGCGGGATTCTGGCCGGCGCCGCCCGTCAGCACGTGGCCGAGGACCACCTCGTTCACTTCCTTGGCGTCGACCTTGGCGCGCTTCAGCGCTTCGACGATGGCGATCTTGCCGAGCTCGTACGCCGGCAGGCTCGAGAGCGCGCCGTTGAACGCGCCGATCGGGGTGCGGGCCGCGGAAACGATGACGACATCGGTCATGGGGAAACTCCATTCGAAATCAGGCGCAGACCGCCTGGAATTGGCTTGAACTGGGCTGTTGGTGCGACGTTAGGGCGCCCAGGTGTCAGGCGCAAGCTTGGGCCTCAGCTTGCGGCAATTCGCCGGAGCCAGGCATCGAGCGGGTCCCACACCTTGGCGCGCGCGGAACCGCCCACCATCATGCCGATGTGACCCGCGGCAGGAGTCATGGTTTCACAGTGCGGCAGACACTCCGCCAGGGCCAGGGCGCTCTTGGGTGGAACGATCCGATCGGCGCTCGGCACCATCGCCAGAGCGGGCAGGCGCAATTTTTCAGGCCTCACCGGCTCGCCCGCGATAAGCCAATTGCCGAGGGCGGTGGTGTTCTCGCCATACCATTGCGTCAGGCACTCGCGCGCCACCGGGGCTGCCAGGCCGACGCCGTCATTCAGCCAATCCTCCAGCGCCACGAATTTGCGCGCGTGCTCGCTGCCCGCCGGCATGTCGGCGAAGCGGCGGAACTTGGCGAGGATGGAGAGCGGATCGAGCGAGGCAAAGAAGCTCTGCAGCACGTCGACCGGCATCTCGCCCAAAGCCTGGAACAGCGGATCCATGTGACGGCCGATCGCGCCGATGAGCTGGGCCTGGACCTGGCCGTCGGCATGGAAGTCCCAGGGCGTGGCCAGGCAGGCTAGCGCGGCCACGTCCTTCTGCCGCCGCAGGGCCAGCGCCAGGGCCAGGTTGCCGCCCATGCAATAGCCGACGACGATGATGGGGCCGCCCGGCTCACGGCGAACCGCGTCCAGCGCGCCTTCCAGGCGCCCGGCGATGTAGCGGGTGAGGTCGAAGCCCTGCTCCACCGCCCCCGGCGCATCCCAATCGACCACGAAAGGCGCATAGCCGCGCGCTGCCAGATCGGCGAGGAAGCTGCTCTCCGGCTCCAGATCCAGGATGTAATAGCGGTTGATCAGGGACGGCACGACCAGCAGGCGCGGCGCGGACGCGGCGTTGCCGCGCCGGTAGTCGCGCAGCAGCGTCGTGCCTTCGCGCCACAGCACCGGCCGGTCCGCTGCCGGGCGCGCGCCGGCATGGCGCCGGTAGGTCAGCACTCCGTCTAGAAAGTGCCCGAGCCGGCGGTGCCCCTCGATCGTTAGGGCGTCGATGAGGGCGGCCTCATCCGCCTTTTCGAGGTCGGGTGCCAGCGCTGCCAGCGCCTTTGCGAGCGGCGCGCTTGCCGGCGGGTTTGGCCGGTCCCTTGCCACCCCCTCCTTCGAGCTCTGCCAGGCGGC
>DASYRS010000509.1:0-4345 GCA_036004205.1 Dongiaceae bacterium | reverse complement strand
CGACGTGCTGACCAAGCGCGCCGTCGCCAACATCGAAGACGTCAAGGTCGCCGTCGCGAAGATTTCCAAGAAGTAACTTCGGCTCTCGAGTAGCCCGAGAAGGTCTCCCCTTCCCCCAAGTCGGCAGACCTTCTTAAAACTGACCGCCCGTTGCCCCCGCAGCGGGCGGTTTTGTTTTCAAGAACCCCTTCGCCCCTTGCGGGAGAAGGATACGAAGGCTTAGCGAGGCGCAGCCGAGCTTAGCCGGAGTTGGATGAGGGGTGCGCACCGATAGGTGCGCCCGCTCGTAGCAGCGCTATGCCGCCATCCTCTTAGGCCGATCCAAAGCAGAATACCTGCATAGTCGCCAGCGCTTGCGCGCTGCGCGCCTATCGGCGCGGCACCCCTCACCCAGCTTCGGCTAAGCTCACTGCGTTCGCTAAGCCTCCGCAACCCTCTCCCGCAAGGGGCGAGGGGGATTTGGTTTTGTGGCTCGCTTGCTGGTTCCACGCTTTGCAATCCCGGCACCTCTTCCTGTAGGCTCCCCGCCCGTTGCAATGAAGATGAGCCGGGGCATGGCAGAGGGACGATCCGAGCCGCTTACCGCCGAGATCAGCTATGACGACTTCCGCAAGGTCGACATCCGGGTCGGCACCATCGTGGCGGCGGAGCCGTTCCCGGAGGCGCGCAAGCCGGCCTACAAGCTGACGGTCGATTTCGGGCCGGCGATCGGCACGCGGCGCACCTCGGTGCAGATCACGGTGCGCTACAAGCTGGACGAGCTGGTCGGGCGGCAGGTCGCGGCGGTGGTCAATTTCCCGAAGAAGCAGATCGGCAAGTTCATGTCGGAGGTGCTGGTGCTCGGCTTCCCCGACGCGGCGGGCGAGGTGGTGCTGATCCAGCCCAGCCTCGGCGTGCCGAATGGCGGCCGGCTCTATTGAAGAACGGATAGATCATGGCGTTGCATTTCTCGGAATCGGAACTGGCGGCGCGGCGCGAGCGCGCGGTCGCGTTGATGCAGAGGCGCGGGCTCGACGGGCTGCTGATGTTCCGGCAGGAAAGCATGTATTACCTGACCGGCTACGACACCTTCGGCTACGTCTATTTCCAGTGCCTCTATCTCGGCGCCGATGGGCGCGTGATGCTGCTGACCCGCGCGCCGGACCTGCGGCAAGCCCAGAACACTTCCGACATCAAGGACATCCGGATCTGGATCGACGCGCCCCACGCCGACCCGGCCGAGGAGCTGTGCACCTATCTGCGCGGCTTCGGCCTGGCGGGCAAGACGCTGGGCGTCGAGTGGGAATCCTATGGCCTGACCGCGCGCAACGGCATGCGGCTGCAGGCGGCGTTCGACGGCTTCGCCGATCTGCAGGATGCCTCGGACCTGGTCTCGCGCCTGCGCCTGGTGAAGAGCCCCGCCGAGATCGCCTACGTGCGCGAGGCCGCGCGGCTCGCTGACCTCGCGCTGGACGAGGCGCACCGCCTCACCTTTCCGGGCGCCGACGAGGGCGAGATCCTGGCCGCCATGCAATCGGTCATCATCCGGGGCGGCGGCGACGATCCGGCCAACGAGTTCATCATCGGGTCGGGGCCCGACGCCCTGCTCTGCCGCTACAAGACCGGGCGGCGCAAGCTGGATGCGCAGGATCAGCTGACCCTCGAATTCGCCGGCGTCTATCGCCACTACCAGTCCTGCCTGATGCGCACCATCCCGGTCGGCAAGGTGCCGGCGCGCCAAGTGGAGATGCACAAGGTCGCGGTCGATGCGCTGGAAGCCTGCAAGACGGCGCTGAAGCCGGGCCGGCCGATCGGCGAGGTGTTCGATGCCCACGCCAAAGTGCTGGATGCCGCCGGCTATCGCCAGCACCGCATGAACGCCACCGGCTACAGCCTCGGCGGCACCTTCGCGCCGAACTGGATGGACTGGCCGATGTTCTATCACGGCAACAGCGAGCCGGCCGCGCCGGGCATGGTCTATTTCATCCACCTCATCATCTTCGACAGCAATACCGGGCTGGCGATGACCAGCGGCCAGACGGTGCTGGTGAACGAGCGCGGCTGCGAGACGCTGTCGCAGCGCTCGACGGAGCTGGTGACGCGCTAGCCCAGCTCGGACAGCAGAGCCCGCACCATCGGCGATGTCGCTAGCGCGGCGCGTGTGAGCGCACGGATGCGCCGGCGCAGCGGCGGGACGCCGCCGGGGGTGCGGAGCACCACCGCCTTGGTATCCGAGAAGGATAGCGCCAGCTCCGGCACGAACCCGACGCCGAGGCCGGCCGCCACCATCCGCAGCAACAAATCGTAGTCATCGATCGTATGGGTCATGCGCGGGGCAAACCCGGCGAGGGCGCAGGCGCGCTCGGCCAGCTGGCGGTCGTCGGCCTGGCGCGAGCCGATGATCCAGTCCTCGCGCGCCAGCCGCTTCAGCGCGATCGGCTGGCGCTCGGGCCGCCAGCGTTTCGGCAAGGCAAGGACGACCGGCTCGTCGATCAGCGGAGTGGAGACCAGGCCCGGCACCTCGGGCTGCGGCACCAGGCTGTAGGCGAAGGCGATCGCCAGGTGGCAGCGGCCATCGCGCACCGCGGCGACGGCATCGGCGGATTCCAGCTCATGGATGATCACGCGCAGGTCCGGATAGCGCACCCGCATGCGTCCGATCGCCGGCAGCAGCCGCGCCTTCGCGAACGTGGCGAAGCAGCAGATCTCCAGCACACCCTTGGGCTTTTCCTTGGCGCCCTTCAGATCCTGCTCGGCCGCCACTACCGCCTGCAGGATGGCTTCGGCATGAGCCGCCAGGCGCTCGCCCTCCGCCGTCAGGCGCACGCGCCGCCCGACCCGCTCCAACAGCTTGGCGCGCGCTTCGCGCTCCAGGATCGCGAGCTGCTGGGACACGGCGGACGAGGTCTGTCCCAAGGCGGCGCCGACGGCGGTCATGGTGCCGCGCTGGGCCAGTTCCCGGAGCAGGCGGAGGCGGGTGAGGTCGAACATCAAGACTATCTAACAGATAAGATTAGGATACTGAAGTGGACCCGCGAGATGGCAAGTCATAGAAGCGACGGCATCCGTGCCCCATAAGAGAGATCGACCATGCCGGCCATTTCCATCCTGGGCGTCCCCCACGACGACAACTCATCCTTCCTGAAAGGACCGGCCGAAGCGCCGCCGCTGATCAGAGCTGAGCTGAATTCCGAAGCCTACAGCGTCTGGAGCGAGACCGGCGTCGATCTCGGTGCGGCCGGCCGGCTGATCGATCATGGAGACATCCGATTCGACGACGCCAGCGACCCCTGGGAGCTGATCGAACGGAACGTCGCGCGCATCGCGGCATCGGGCGAGCCGCTGATCTGTCTCGGCGGCGATCACGCCGTCACGCACCCGATCCTGCGCGGCGTGCGGCGCCATCAGCCCAAACTCACCATCCTCCACATCGACGCGCATGCCGACATCTATCATGCGTACCAGGGCAACCCGCGGTCCCACACCTCACCGTTCGCCCGCATCATGGAGGAGCGGCTGTGCGATCGCCTGATCCAGGTGGGGCTGCGCACCATCAACGATCACCATCGCGACCAGTTCAAGCGCTTCGGGATCGAGGTGATCGAGATGAGGCACTGGCGCGAGGACCTGCGGCTCGACTTCACCACGCCGGTCTACGTCTCGCTCGACCTGGACGGCCTGGACCCGGGCTACGCCCCCGGCGTGTCGCACCGGGAGCCGGGCGGCCCGTCGCTGCGTCAGGTGATCAACCTCCTCCACACCATCGACCAGCCGCTCGTCGGGGCCGACATCGTCGAATACAACCCGCGCTGCGACATTGCCGGCATGACCGCGACCGTGGCCGCCAAGCTTGTGAAAGAGATCGCCGGCATGATGGTGAAGACGGCCCGGTGATGCGCCGGCTGCTGGGGGCTGCGCTCCCGCCCTCACGGAGTCGCCCGGAATAGGCGCCATGCGCAGGCTCGACAACTGGCCATAGGTTAAGATAAATCAATACTTTAGCGGTATCCAGGCACCCCCGCCAAGGCCATTGCCAGCCCGTCATGCCGCTGTTACATTCCGCGCGCTTTTCGCCCCCCGATCCTATCGGGGTGGCGGTTTTTTTGTCTCCCGATGGCGGCGGGGCAACGGGCGGGCAACCCAAGGGCAGCGGCGCGTAACGATGAAGATCCTGACGGGCAACAGCAACCGGCCGTTGGCCGAGGCCATTTCGGCCTATCTCAATCTGCCGCTGGTGAATGCCAGTATCCGGCGTTTCTCCGACATGGAAGTGTTCGTCGAGATCCAGGAGAACATACGCGGCGAGGACGTGTTCGTCGTCCAGTCGACCTCGTTCCCGGCCAACGACAACCTGATGGAACTGCTG